>NZ_JBFARL010000134.1:0-23426 GCF_040674655.1 Actinomadura sp. NPDC049753
GGGCCTGGCCCTGCCGGCGCTGCGCCCCGGCCCACCGCCGTCCGTCCGCGTCCTCGCCGCCGCCCGCGACCTGCCCGCCGGAACGCCCCTCGGCCCGGACGACCTTCGCCACCTCGACCTGCCGCCGTCCGCCGTCCCGTCGGGCGCGCTCCGCGCGGGCGGCGCCGGCCGCGTCCTCGCCGGCCCCATGCGCCGCGGCGAACCCCTCACCGACGCCCGCGTCATCGGCGCCGGGCTCCTGCGCGGCTACGGCCCCGGCACGGTCGCCGCACCGGTCCGCCTGGCCGACGCGGGCGCCGCCCGCCTCGTCCGCCCCGGCGACCGCGTGGACGTCCTGACCGTCCCGTCCGAGGGCGCCACCGCCGACGGCCCGCGCCCCCGCTGGGGCTCCGCCCGCGTGGTGGTGTCAGAAGTGCCGGTCATAGCGATCCCGCCCCCGGACGAGAACGGCCCCGAGGAGGGCGCCCTGATCGTCCTGGCGACCGACCGCCCCCAGGCCGTCGCCCTGGCCGGCGCCGCCGCCCCTCTGGCCCTGACGATCACCGCCCCCCTGACCCCGGGCAGGTGAGAGGGGCCGACTTGGCTAATCAGGCATGACTTCATTACGATCCGTAGCCGTTTCCCGCGCCCCCGCAGCCCAGGGGCGCGACCCCCACAACCCCTGGAGCCGACATGAGCGGATTCAAGAAGTTCCTCTTCCGCGGGAACCTTGTCGAACTCGCGGTGGCGTTCGTCGTCGGAGCGGCGTTCGCCGGGCTCGTGAAGGACTTCGCGAGCTCCTTCATCACCCCGTTGATCGCCCTCCTCGGCGGCAAGCCCGACTACACGCGCCTGGCCGTCACCATCGACGGCACCACGTTCCCGTACGGGGTCTTCGTGACCTCGGCGATCGCCTTCTTCATCACGGCCCTGATCGTCTACTTCCTGGTCGTGCTCCCGACGACCAAGCTGATCGAGCGGATGGACCGCGGCAAGGAGGCCACCGAGCGCGAGTGCCCGCAGTGCCTCAGCGACATCCCGGTGAAGGCGCGCCGCTGCCGCTACTGCACGGCGGAGGTCGTCCCCGCCGACGAGGTGCCGTCCCCCCGCTGACGCGGGGCGGCCCGGCTCAGCCGTTCTCCGTCCCGAACTCCCAGTGCCAGGGCTCGAACGGGTTGCTGTAGGCCCAGGCCGGGTGGATCCATCCGTACTTCCCGGCGTGGGCCTCCATCCAGTTGAACTGGACGGATCCCGAGCTCTGCACACCACCGCACAGGTCGAGCGCCTGCCCCTTGCCGTGGTTGCTCGTCCCGGGGACGGCCGCGAAGCCGGGCCGCTGCGCGTAGACACGGTGCTGGTCGGCCAGGCTCCGGTAGGCGTCCGTCACGCACATGTCGCGGCCGAAACTGCGCTTGTACGCCTCGTTCAGCTTGTAGAAGGCGAGCGCCGCGTCCGCCCGGAGCATGTGCCCGTTCTTCTGCGGCAGAGGGCACAGGTACTTCGACGGAATGAGCCCGTTGGGAAACTTCTTCGCATCCCTCGCCAGGGACTTGTCGCACCCGAGTTCGAGCCGCTTCTGCCGCGTCACCGCCAGCTTGTCGAGCATCGCGTTGAGCTGCCTGGTCAGCTGCGCCGACCGGTTCTTCAACCCGTTCACCTCCTGCTGGAGGCGGGTCTGCTCGACCGCGTTGCGCGACTGCAGCTCCTGCGCCGTGGAGGCGAGCCGCTGCCGCCGGTCCTGCAACTCGTCGGCACGGTCCACGAGCGCCTGCTGCGACCTCGCCATGAGCGTCACGTCCGCCGTCGACCGCAGCGCCGTGCTCGGATCGCCGCCCCCGAAGATCGCCATGGAACCGGCCGCGCCGCTCTGCTGGTAGGAGGTGTTCGCGAGCCTGGCCAGCGGCTCGCGTATCCGGTTCAGCTCGGCCTCGGCCCCGGCGAGGTCCTTCAGCGTGGCGCGCAGCTTCACCTGCGACCCGGCAAGGTCCTTCTTCCGGGTCTCCATCTGCTTCGTGGCCTTCTCTAGCTCGGTGCGCGCCTTCGTCGCCTCGCGGCGCAGCGACTCGAGCGAGTCGGCCCCCGCGGCCGCGTTCGCGGCGCCGTGCGGTGAGAGCGTCGCCATCACCAGGAAGACCGCGGTCAGCGCCGCCGACCGGGGGTTCGGCACGGTGGTTTTCCTCCTGATGCCCAAAAGCGGAACAGCGGCAGAACGCTACTACAGGTTCTACGATGACCTGTCCGTAACCGGTTCAGCGACTTCGGTGATGTTCGCACCACCGGCGCATCCACCAGACGTCCTCCCAGCCGGCAGGGCACGGCCGCCTCACCCGCACGGACGGGGCAGGCGTGGGGGCGGGCGCGGGCGTCGCCCTCCGCGGCGTCACCGCCGGCCTGGGCGCCCGCCTCGGCGGCTTGGTCGCCACCTGCGGCTCCGCCTCCGGCGGCACGTACGTCCCGAACGTCGGCTCGCCCTCCGGCGCCGCCGGCGCCACGCTCCGCGCGGGCCCGCCCGCCGACTCCGGCCTCTCCCGCACGGGCTCGTCCCGCAGCCCGAACGCGATCGCCGACGCCACCAGCACGGGTACCGCGAAAGCCGCGGCGACGACCGTGATCCGCCTGCCGCGCGGCGACTCCTCGCCCACCGGTTTCCGGGCGTCCAGGTCCTTCGGCTGCCCTCGATGCCGTCCCGTCACGGAACGGAAGCGTACCCACACCGCCCCCGCCCGGCCTAGGCTGTGGTTCAAAGTCCCGGCCCCCTTCGCTCGCCTGGCGGCTCGCTCCGTGACCGGGCCTGGGCGAACGCGGCATCGCTTCGCGATCCGCCCGGCTCCGCTCGCCTCCGGCTTCGCTCCACCGGCCAGGTCACGCGTTCGCGCGGGCGGTCGAGGCCACTTCGAGACAGGCCCTAAGGCCCGGCGCGCATAACAGGGAGCGCTCACCACTCCCCTTCCCCTACCCTGTAGGTGCCGTCCGCTACGCTCTACCGCGAGCGACGACACGCCTCCGTAGCTCAGGGGATAGAGCACCGCTCTCCTAAAGCGGGTGCCGCAGGTTCGAATCCTGCCGGAGGCGCTTTTCCGACCACCGCGAGTGGCCTGCGGCCAGCGCGTGGACGCCCGACGGGCTTCTGCGGTCCTGAGGCGGGCGCAGCTCTGTGCCGGTCTTCGTCTCCTCCGTCTCCGCGCCGGTGCTGCTCGGGCGGCCTCCCGAATCATCTGGGATCGAACGTCGCGCACTCGTACCCCAACGAAAGCGGCCCTTCTCCCGGAGGAGAAGGGCCGCTTCGTGGAAAGCGCGCAATGCGGGACGGCGCGCTTCAGGTGAGAATTCGGCCCCTTCGACGGAGCCGAGGTTCACGGTCGACCGCCGGCTTCATGCCGGGGCCGTGAAAGGGTCGCCGTGTCGGCGTCCCTTCCTTATTGGTGCTCCTGACGATGGAGTCGCGCAGGCCAGGGCCTACGGCGCGGTCACCACGCTCGCCAGGTCATCGCGGAGATCCGCGCGGTGTACTCCACCCAGTCGTACCCGGTCCGGGTGTACTCCTCCCGGAGGTACTTCAGGGTGACGAACTCCCACACGTAGCAGCCCACCGGCGTGTACTCCACGACGGTGGTCCGCAGGACGGCGATGCGCCGCACGGTGACCCTCGCCACCAGGAACTTCACCACGGTGACGTGCATCGTGGTGGGGTCCAGCACCGGGATCCACACCGGCTCGTACTCCACCACGAACAGCTTCACCAGGGTGAAGTCGATCTCGGTGAAGCCGCCCCCGGTGTAGCCGGCCCGGGTGAAGGCGGGCCCGGTGTAGCGGCTGAGGGGGAGACCGGCCCCGTGACGGGAGGTCGCGAGGCGGTGGTCGTTGCTCGGGATCATGGTGATCACCCAGCCCTTTCGGATTTGGTCACGAACTGCACGAGGCAGGGGCCCTGCTGAGCAGGACTTGATCAAGACCGTACGGCGTCGAAGACGGAAGGCAACCCGAGTCGACAGGGCGACCTGAATCACATCGCCCGCACGGCGATCGAAGACCGCCGGAGGACGGCCACTCATGAACGGCGGGAACGGCCACTCGTAGAAGGGCCGGCCCCGACCGTCAGACTCGCCGGTGCGGTGCCCACCGAATAATGGTCCTGGGCCCGAGAGCGCCACCGGCCGCGCCAAGGTGCGTAGCCGATCCGGTTCTCGGTCAGCGGCTTTGGATTCGTTCTGACCTTGGGCATGGGGAAAGGCCGGACGGCGCGTGAGGGCGCCGGCCGGCCTTCGGTTGGATGGGTTATGTGGTCCAGGCCGGCTCGAAGCCGGGCCGGCCTGGGTTACTCGTGGCGGTGAGCCGACCGCGCGCGTGAATCAGATCTCGCGCGGCGAACCGGCCAACCTCTCGATGAACGCCGCCTTGGCCGCGTCATCCCGCAGTTCGGCGAACTCCGTCCAGACGGTCCGCGCGGTTTCGGCGGACAGGCCGGCAGCGTCGACGGCGTCGGCGAGTTTGACGTTCATGCTCCACTCGTCCGTCCGCCAGCAGTACGTGCGGGCGACTTCGCGGAGCCCCGGGTGCATGGCATCCAGGTTTCCGGCGATCCAGTCACGCGTGTTCCGCACCATTCGCTCATGGCCGGGGCGCAGCAGTTCCTGAAGGTCCGCGCCGCGCCGCTCGCAAAGGGCCGCGAACCGCGCGTGGTTCCCGATGGCCGCGCGGACGGCACGCAGCACCCCCTCGCGGATCCGAGGATCCGCGTAGCGGGCGGACCGGTTCACCGGATTGATTCCCCTCGCCGGCGGGTGGTCCCGGAACAACCCCTGCACGGGGTGGCCCTGGGCGTCGATCCGGGCAGGCGTCAGTTTCGGCCCGCTGGTCAGAGTTTCGATCAGCAGGAGCGCGTCGTTCGCCCGGAAGGTCAGGCCTTCCAGATCCGGGTCGTCCGGCAGCACGAGCAGGTTCTTGCCGCCGTTGCCGCCGGCCGCGTCGAGGTCGAACAGGTACCCCCGGTCCGCGTTCGGGTGCGGGTCGAAGTACGCCGCCGTCCGGAACAGGTACAGTCCGCGCACCAGGGTTCCCCTGGCGGTCGGCCAGTACAGCTGCTTCAGGACCGCGCGGGCCGTACCGCGCATTCCGTTGTCGAGCAGGATGACGTCCTGCCGCGGTTCGGGCTCGTCCACGGGCAGGCCCAGCCGACGCAGGAGCGTCGTCAGGTTCCGAGCGGCGTGGGCGATCTCTTCGGCGGTGAGGGCCTTCCACGCCATCGTCCCGAGCATGGCGTCCAGTTCGGGGAAGGTCCTGCCGTGGTTGTGCTTCAGATCCGCCAGGGCGCTCCTGACGATGCTGCGGTTGATGGGGACCTCGACGATGTCCAGCCCGGGTTCGAAGGCGAGGACGATGATGCGGCAGTTCTCGCCGTCACGGCCGACCGACGCGAGGGTCGCGCCGGCCGCGGCCGCCGCTCGGATGTCTCCGAGCATGCGGTGGACGGCCCGGACGTAGAACGGCGCGATGGTCTCCCATGCGGCGTCGTACGCGTCGCGGAGGGCGGACGCCACGGTCTCCCGGTCGGCTTCCGACGCGAACCGGAAGAGCCCTTCGGTGTCGAGGATCGACCTCAGAGAGGCCTCGCGATCTATGTTGTCTTGTTTGTTCAAGCCAGTCGCCATTGCGACACACTTCCCTTTTCTTTGAGCTTCTTTTGCGACCTTTGCCGCAAAAGACATGGTACTGATTTAATGTCCGACGTCAAGCTTTCGACACTACGACTCCGTCCATGTGGACGCAGGTCAGCCACGTATCACAAAGGCCCGCATCCCATCACTCAGAGCCGCACATCGAAACCGTTTTAATACACTCTGGCGCTCCGCTCGGCTGCCAATGAGCCGATTCGCCATGGCGGCGTTGCGAAGCCTCTCCATGGCGGCGAGAAAAGGGATGCTGCGCGGCGGCATTTCGCCGCGAGAGAGCGCCGAGCGCGGCCTCGACAGGTCAGGGACGGTCGAGACGAGGCTCTCTCGGTTCCAGCATCGGGACGAGGAAGCGGTGGGCCAGGGCGGCCAGTCGAGCGTCGTCGTCGAGGTCGATGATGTGGCTGGGGACCGCCAGGAGCGAGCCGGATATCCGGACCATCATCTCGGCCACGTAATCGATGTCCAGGTCGCTCGACACGTTGCCCGCGCGCTGCTCGCGGCGGAGCTGGTCGGCGACGAACCGCCGCACGGTGGCGAGGGTCCGGCCCCCGTCACCGGTCAGGGAGGGCAGGAGCAGGTCCGGTTCCGTGGCGATCAGGCCGCCGATCAGGGGGTTGCCCCGGATGGCGCGCAGCGAGCTCACGAAACCGAGGACCACCCGGTCGGCGGCCGTCTCGGCCTCCCGGATGTCGATGAGGAACTGGTCGAAATAGCGACGGAACTCCCGCCGCACCACCTGCTCAACCAGGGCGTCCTTCGTGGCGAACCGACGGTAGACGGTGATCCGCGAGACGCCGGCCCGCCGGGCCACGTCGTCCATCGTGGAGCGCTGGATGCCCATCCGGCAGAACTGCGCGTAGGCCGCGTCGAGGACGCGCGACCGGGTCTCGTCCACGTCGTCGACCTGTTCGACGGCCTCGACGTACACGCTCTCCAGCAGCGACCCCGAGTCCGACGACCCCATGAGGAACGACAGCACAGGTTCCACGATCCCCTCCCGAGACACCGATTCTGCCCGAATCGTCCATGTGCGTCACGAAGGGTCTTGTGACCGACGCCACAGTGTGCTCTCATGATGCCAGACCCTGATACGCAGAAGCACGTCGTGTTTCATCGTATCAGCAGTCGTCGTCGGCCCGAGGAGGGAAAGGCATGGAACAACCCAGCAGGCGCAACGTGCTGATGACGGGCGGGGTGCTCGGGGCGCTCGGCGCGCTGAGCGTCGCGACGCCCGCCCAGGCCAGGCCGCTGTGGACGTGGTCGCCCAAGGGATCGGTCGTGGGCGCCGGCAAGGGCGTCGACCCGCGGTGGGTCTGGGACGAGGAGGCCGACCCGCTGGTCGCCTCGCTGATCGACCGGGGCGACGTCCCCAAGGTCAACATGCTGCTGAAGACCTGGACCAAGAACGGCCAGGCGCTGCCGGCCGGGCTGCCGGCCGATCTGAAGGCGTTCATCGAGAAGGCCCGCCAGCTGCCGTCGTGGGCCGACCAGACGAAGCTCGCCACCGCGTTCAGGTTCAACCAGAAGCGGGGCACCTACCTCGGCGTCAGCTACGGCTTCGCCAGCGGGATGATGAGCACGGTCATCCCCCACGAGGCGCGCGCGGTCTACTACTCCAAGGGCGGCGCGGACATGAGGGACCGCATCACCAAGACCGCCAAGCTCGGCTACGACATCGGCACCAGGAACGCGTTCCTGCCCGACGGCGAGATGATCGTCACCTGCGTCAAGACCCGGCTGGCCCACGCGGGCGTGCGCCACCTGCTGCCGCAGTCCCCGTACTGGACCAAGGTCGCCGACGAGCAGATCCCGATCAGCCAGGCGGACATGATGGTCACCTGGCACAGCCTGCCCACCACGGTCATGAAGCAGCTGAACCGGTGGAAGGTGCCGATCCCCGCCGACGAGTCCGCGGCATTCCTGCACTCCTGGCAGCTGACCGCGCACATGCTGGGCATCCTGGACGAGTACATCCCCAACTCGTGGGACGAGGCCAACGCCCAGGCCGCGCAGGTCCTCGACCCCGTCCTCGCACCGACCCCCGAGGGCGTCAAGCTGGCCGACATCCTGCTCCACCTCGGCGTCACCATCGACGGCGGCATCCTCACCACGCACATCCTCGGCGCGCTGACCCGCTACATGCTCGGCGACCAGATCTGCGGCTGGCTGCAGATCCCGCGCGAGCCGGTGTGGGACCCGGCCTTCGAGGCCTTCTGGCCGACCTTCGTCGCCATCAAGGAGGGCCTGCTCAAGATCACGGACGCGCCTCCCGGCCTGCTGCAGATCTACTGGGCCTTCGACGAGATCATCCGCCTGGGGACCCTGCTCTTCCTGTCCGGGGGCAACCTCCCGATCAGCATCCAGATCCCCACCGCCAACAACCCGAACTACTGATCACATCGGTCCCACCCCACGGACTCCCGAAAGGACACGCGCGCCACGCTCCCCACGCCGGAGGCGCCAGGCAGAACCGGGCTCGGAATCCACGGATTCCGAGCCCGCGGCGGTTCCGCCGCCGGTCTACGGCAGCGGGACGGTCCGCGTCCCGCCGCCGCGGAGGCGCCCGCTCGGCGGGAAAGGTAATGAACGTGGACGATGACGTTACCGGTAGAGGGCACTTTTCTTGCGGGTCTGGGGAGTGGTTGTGGTGTTTAGTTTGAAATGGCGGGTATTTCCATCTGGCACACTGGGGGCGTGACGGCTACTGATCCGCTGATCCGGCTCGGGCGTCCGGGAGATGCGTCCGCTTTGGCGGAATTGCAGCACCTTCTGGACGGCGAGACGGAGTTCATGCTTCTGGAGCCCGGCGAGCGGGAGCCGGACCTCGAACCGCTGAAGCTGCGCCTCGCCGCCCGCGCCGAGGGCCGCGACCCGTCGTACCTGGTCGTGGCGCTGGAGGGGCCCGCGGCGGTGGGCTACGTCGACGTGTCGGTGCTCCCCTTCGCCAAGGCCCGCCGCACCGGCTACGTGGTCGCCGGCGTGCGCTCCGGCCACGGCGGGCGGGGGCTGGGCGGTGCCCTGATGCGGGCGGCGCTGCGGGAGGCGCGGACGCGCGGGATGCGACGTCTGGAACTCACCGTGATGGAGCACAATCGCCGCGCTCTTGCGCTTTACATGAATTGCGGTTTCCAGGTGGAAGGGCTCCGGCGGGCCGCGCTGGAGATCCAGGGGCACCGGATCAACGAGTACTACATGGGCCTGCTGCTGGACTGAGCCGGGCAGGGCCGCACACCCTGCCTCACCCACCGCACGCTGCCTCACCCACTGCACCACTGCCTCCCCCACCGCACCGCGTGCCGGGGGCCGGCGGTGCGCCGGCCCCCGGGGCGGGTCACCAGGTGGTGGGCTTGGTCGGGCTGTGGAGCCAGGCCTTGAAGAAGGCGTCCAGGTCCCGGCCGGAGACCCTCTCCGCCAGAGCCTCGAACTCCCCGGTACTGGCGTTGCCGTACCGCTTGCCGGCCACCCAGGTGCGGACGAGGCGCAGGAACGGCCCGTCACCGATCTTGTGACGGAGGGCCTGCAGCGTCATCGCGCCGCGGAAGTAGATCGCGCGGTGGAACAGCTGGTCGCGGGTCGGGTCGGCGATCACCACGTCCCAGAACGGGGGCCGGTCCGGCTGGATCGGCGGCGGATTCTCGTAGGACTGCTGGAACGACAGCTGCGCGGACTGGCCTCCGTGCTTCTCCGCCCAGTACCACTCGACCCACTTGGCGAAGCCCTCGTTCAGCCAGATGTCCTTCCAGTCGCGCACCGAGACGCTGTCGCCGAACCACTGGTGGCTGATCTCGTGCGCCACGCCCCGCTCGACGGGCGGGCTCTGGTAGGTGGGGCGCGTCTGGGTCTCCAGCGCGTTCTCCAGGTTGAGCGGCGGGACGTTGTCGTTCTCGACGATCGAGCCGGTGCTGGTGAACGGGTAGTCGCCGATGTAGTCGGCGAGCTCGTCGGTCACCCGCGTGGTGTGGCGCGGCGTGCTGAGCGCGTCGGGGTGGGAGGCGATCTCCGGGTCGACCGCGTCGAGCTGCGGGACGCCCTTGGGGGTGGTCGTCGTGGAGACGTTGAACCGTCCGATCGAGTTGGTCACCAGGTACGTCGCCGTCGGCCGGTCCTCCCGCCACAGGAAGGTGTCCTCGCCGTGGGCGGTCCACTGCCGGACGAGCCGTCCGTTGCCGATCGCCTTGAGGCCGTGGGGCACGGTCGTCTCCAGCGTGACCAGCGCCTTGTCGCGCGGGTGGTCGTTGGCCGGGAACCAGGTGGACGCGCCGTCGGGCTCGCTCATGACCGTCGCGCCGTCCCGGGTCGGCAGGAAACCGTACGGGAGGTCGAAGACGACCGGGCCGCTGAGGACCTGCGGCACGCCGTCGTAGCGGACGGTCACGGTGAACGCGCTGCGCTTCCGCAGGCCGCGGGGCGGGGTGATCTCCAGCTCCCGCTCGCCGGTGCGGTCGAACGACGCCGCACGGCCGTTCACTTGTACCGACCGCACGTTCATCTTGTAGAAGTCGAGGTTGAACCGGGACAGGTTCTGAATGGCGGTCGCCTTGACGGTGGTCGTGCCGGTGAGCTCGTCGGTGCCCGGGTCGTAAGCGGTCTTGATGTAGTAGTGCGTGACGTCGTACCCGCCGTTGCCGAGATCGGGGAAGTAGGGGTCGCCCAAGCTGGGGGCGCCGGGCTCGTACCGGACGTCGGCGGCCGCGGCGGGCGCGAGAAGCGCCAGCGTCGCGGCGCCTGCCGCCGTGACCGCCAGTGGGAGGCGGCCGGCGGATCTGAGAGTCGCCATCGAGTCCCTCTCCGTCGAAGTCGGACGATCGCCTCAGCGGCGACCGAGGCATGATCGATAACGTGCCCGCCGGAGAAGTCGATCAAGCCTGACAAAACGATCTTGTCGTGCGAGGCGGGCTCCGGACCTCACGTCCAGGTGAGGCGTTCGGCCAGAAGGGCCTGCTGGGCCGGGTTGCCGGCCAGGGAGAGGGCGCGGCGGTCCGCGGTGTGGGCCTCGAGACGGCGCCCCAGGTCGCGCAGCAGCTCGGCGCGGGCGGCGTGGTACAGGTGGTGGCCGTCGAGGTCCGCGGCGAGCGGCGCGAGGGCGTCCAGCGCGGCGGCCGGCCCCTGGACGTAGCGGACGGCGACGGCGCGGTGCAGCCGCACGATCGGCGTGTCCGTCATGCGCACGAGCATGTCGTAGAGGACGAGGATCTGCGTCCAGTCGGTGTCGTCCCAGGTGGGGGCCTCGGCATGGCAGGCGACGATGGCCGCCTGGAGCTGGTACGGACCGGGCCGTCCCATCGCGGCGGCGCGGGCGATGAGGCGGGCGGCGCCGGCGACGGCCTCGCGGTCCCAGCGGCCGCGGTCCTGGTCGCGCAGCGGGACGAGGCGGCCGACGCCGTCGAAGCGGGCGCCGGCGCGGGCCTGGTGGAGCCGGATGAGGGCGAGCAGGCCGAGCACCTCGGGTTCGCGGGGCATCAGCCAGGCGAGGCTCCCGGCCAGCCACTCGGCGTCGTCGGCCAGGTCGCGGGCCTGCGGGCGGTCGCCGCCGCTGGTCAGGTACCCCTCGTTGAACAGCAGGTACACGACGGCGAGGACCTGCCTCACCCGCGCGTCGAGTTCGTCGTCCGGCGGGATCCGGTACGGGATCCGCGCGTCGGTGATCTTGCGCTTGGCGCGGGTGATGCGCTGCGCGACCGTCCTGTCGGGGACGAGGAACGCGGCGGCGATCTGCCCGGTGGTGAGCCCGCACACGGTGCGCAGGGTGAGCGCGACCTGCGCCGCCACGGGCAGCGCGGGATGGCAGCAAGTGAAGATCAGCCTGAGCCGGTCGTCGGGGTCGGCGTGCACCGGCCACTGGAGCCGGGCGAGCTTGTCGCGGTAGTTGGCCTGCCGGCGCAGCAGATCGATGCCGCGCCGCCGGGCGGTGGTGAGCAGCCAGGCGTCCGGATGGTCGGGAACGCCCTCTTCGGGCCAGCGCCGCAGGGCGGTCTCGACGGCGTCCTGCATGACGTCCTCGGCGGCGGCGAAGTCGCCGAGCGTCCGGATGAGGCACGCCGTCAGCCGGCCCGCGTGCTCGCGCACCACGCGGGCCAGCTCGGCGTGGGCCTCTTCCGTCATGTGAGCGGACGGATCTCGACGACCGGGCAGGCGGGCCAGGCGCGGGCGATGGCGAGGGCCTCGTCGAGATCGGCGACCTCGACCTCGGCGTAGCCGCTCACGACCTCCTTGCCCTCGACGAAGGGCCCGTCGGTGATCAGCGGGTCCGGCTCGTCCAGGCGCAGGGTGGTCGCCGTGTGCGCGGGCGCCAGATGCGCGTGATGGGTGATCTGGGCGGAGTACCGGGCGAACCATTCGGAGACCCGCTCGTACGCCGCCTGCCTCTCACCCTCGCCCATGGCGGCCAGTTCCTCGGCGAACTCCTGGGTCTCGACGAACATGAGAACGTACTTCACGTGCGCCGCCTCCTTCCGTTCGGGTCGGCCGCTCAGCTCGCGGACAGCGGCGCGTAGAGGTCGATCCCGTTGCCGTCCGGATCGAGGACGGTGGCGTACCGCATCCCCCAGAACGCGTCCCACGGCTCCTTGACCCCGGTGTACCCCGCTTCGGTCAGCTCGGCGTACTTGGCGTCCACCCCGGCGGGGGCCGCGGCCTGGAACGCGAGGAAGTTCCGCGCGCCGCCGGACGGCTTCGTCCAGCCGGGAAGGGTGGGCGCCCGGAACGCCTCGGTGTCGAGCATCAGGTGCAACCCCCCGGGCAGGTCGCAACCCGCGTGGTCCGGGTAGGCGGAGTCGACCGTGAACTCCAGGCCGAGCCGGCGGTAGAAGGCGATGGCGGCGTCGATGTCGGACACCACGATGTCGATCGTGTTCATCGTCAGGTCCATGGCGTGCTCCTTCGGGTCGTGCAGGTTCTTTCACCTCCTAGACGATCGGCGGGCGGCCGGATGCGACAGAGAGCGCCGCGCGGGAGTGGCGGCCGACGGCGGGGAGCGCCGCGCCGACCTGCCGGTCGATCTCGGGCGGTGGCCGTGCGGACATGGCGCTCATCGTCGCCACGCGGGTACCGCCCCGCAAGGCAGAATCGGAAGGTGGCGAAAAGATGTCCGTGCGGGGTCGGCTCCCGGTATCGGGACTGTTGCGGGCCCTTGCACCGGGGTGAGGAAACGGCTGAGACGGCCGTCCGGTTGATGCGGTCGCGGTTCAGCGCGTTCGCGGTGGAGGACGAGGCGTACCTGCTCGCGACCTGGCATCCGGCGACCCGTCCGGAGCGGATCGGGTTCGAGGACGGCACGCGCTGGACGCGGCTGGAGGTCGTCCGAACCGAGGGCGGCGGACCGGACGACGACAGGGGCCTCGTGGAGTTCCGCGCCCATTATCTGACGGGAACGGAGCCCGGTGAAATGCACGAGGTCAGCCGGTTCGTGCGGCACGACGGCAGGTGGGTTTACGTCCGGGGCAAAGTGACTTGACATTCCACCCCACGGGCGAGCGGTATCGCCCGTACGGGGGAAGGAAGGCCTGGGCGGGCGCTGAGAACGTGTGGATGCGGGCGATGGACGCCCGCGGAAAAGAGGAATCCACATGTCACGGAAAAGGCGTGCCGCGGTCGCCGGAATGGCCGTGCTCTGCGCGGCCGGGGCGGTCGGCACCGGCAGCGCGATGGCGCAGGACAAGGGACCGCTCCCGAAGGAGTCCCACGTGACCGGGGACGCGTGGGTGAAGTACCCCGGCGACCCCGAGTACCCGTACCGGCGGTTCATCGTGGACGCGCACGGCGGTCCGTGGAAGTTCGTCGGCGGAAAGATGATCATGGGTGCGGCGCGCGGCACGGTGAAGTTCGACCACTACTCGCCGGACGTGCCCGGCGGCCCGTCGAAGCACCACTGGGGATGGATCAAGGTCGACTACGTGATGGCGACCGGGCCGGTCGCGGTCGTGTCCGGAATCCGGCAGGACGACGAGCACGGCATTCCACCGAACCAGAAGCGCGCGAACCTGACGTTCTACCAGTCGCCGCGCGGCCACAAGTTCGACCGGATGGGCTTCTCCTGGGGCGTCGTCTTTCCGCAGTGCCAACAGATGGGCGTAGGGCCGGCGCCGTTCAGCACCAACAGTTCCGGTCCCTTCGGGAAATGGCTGCAGGGGTACACGGTGAAGGACGCGCCCCTGAAGCTCCCGACCGGTGACTTCCAGCCGCCGGACAACCCCGCCGACTGCTCGTTCGCCGACGGCTAGCCCGCCCGCCGCCGTCCGGCGACGCGGCGGAGGTCGCCCTACTCCGCGCCTCGACGGCCGACGGGCCGGGGGCCGAGGCGCGGACGGCAAGCGTGCCGACTGGCAAACAACGGCGCCGCGACGTCGGGGAGAACTGCTTCGCGGAGTGGCCGAGGGCCGCCGAGAGAGCCGCTACCCCGTCCTGAGCCGCCGTCCGCAGCGGGCCAGCAGCACGAGCAGCAGGACGGGCGCGACGAGCGCGGCGGCGCGCAGGGTGGTGAGGTCGGCGAGCGCCCCGAGCACGAGCGGGGCGACGCCGATCGCCACCCCGGAAGCGAGCGCGCACCGCGCCGCGGCTCGCGCCGGCTCGGACGGCCGCGCGGCGAGGGCCTGGCCGAGGATCACCGGGTACAGCAACGCCACCCCGAGCCCGGTCACCACGAGCCCGGCGACGGCGACCGGCGCGGGCGACGCCCACAGCACCGCGAACCCGCCGAGCCCGACGGCCGCCGCGAGGGCGAGCAGGCGGTCCGGCCGTCCTCCGCGCCGCACGACCGGCCCCGCGGCCGCCCGCCCGGCGGCCATCCCGAGGACGAACCCCGCCGACAACGTGGCCGCAGTCCCCGCTCCCAGCCCCTTGACGCTCCCGAGGAAGTCCGCCGCCCAGAAGACCATGCAGAACTCCACCCCCACCGCCAGCACAAGATCGACCCACCGTCCCCAGAACCCCACCCCACCCCGCCTTCGGCGAACAGACCATCCTCTCTCCCCACCAGAAGACTCGGTACCTGCAGCAAGGCAGGAAGCCCGCACACCGTCCGCAGCGCCAGCCGCCGACTCGTCCCCAAACGACTCACGGTCGGGAGAAGCGCCAGAAGGCTCGGTACCCGCGGCCCCGGGACGGGAAGGCCGGACACCGGGCGCGGCGTCCGCCGTTGGCTCGTTCCGGAACGACTCGCGATCCGCCGCCCCAGTGCCGGGGGGCTCGGGGCTGGGCGGGGCGGTGGGTGCAGGGGTGGCGTTGGCCGGTGCGGTCTCGGCGGGGGCGTGGATCGCGGGCCGGGGTGGACGGGTGAGGAGAAGGAGGGTGACAGCGGCCAGGAGGGGTGGGACGGCGAAGGCGGGGCGCCAGCCGAGGCCGTGGGCCAGGGCGGCGCCGATGAGGATCGGGGAGAGGACGGACGCGGCGCTGGAGACGGCGTTGGCCTCCCCGATCTGGATCGTTCCATCGCCGTGCTGCGCGGCGCGCAGGGCCGCCGGGACGAGTTGGACGAGGCCCGCTCCGCCGAGGCCGAGGACCAGGGCGCCGGCGGCCGTTCCGAGGCGTTCGCCGGACGCGGCCAGGAGGGCGGCGCCGCCGACGAGGGCGGTCAGGGCCGCCGGGATCGCGTACCGCCCGAGCCGTGCGGCCAGGCGGTGCCCGACCAGGCCGACGATCACCAGCCCGAGGGCGAAGGCGGACGGGTAGAGGGCGGCCTCGGCGCGGGGCAGGCCGCGCTCCTCCCGCAACTGGGGCAGGATCGCGCCTAGCCCGGTGAGCAGGTAGCCGAGGCATCCGAAGGCGGCGTACAGCCCGAGCGTCTGCGCTGTCCGCCCGGTAGCCGGGCTCGTGTCGGCGGGCTTCATCGCGCCTCCCATTAAACTCGTAGGACGAGGATAAGTCCGCCACGCCAGGATGTCACCCATGGAGCCGATGACCGCGCACTCCGCGCGCGCCCTGCGCAGCCAGGGAGCGCTGGCCATGCTCCGCCACGTCCACGCTCACCCCGCTGCCAAGCGCGCGGACGCGGCGCGGGCGCTGGGGCTGAGCAGCGGGTCCGCGACCGAGATCACGAGCCGGTTGAAGGCGGCCCGGCTGCTCGACGAGAAGGCATCCGCCCTGACCGGCGGGCGCGGCCGCCCCTCCCCGGCTCTCGTGCCCCACCGCGACGGCCCGCTGGTGTGCGTCGTGGACATCAGCCACGAGCGGTGGCAGGCGGCCTGCGTCGAACTGGGCGGCCGGGTCGTCGCGCAGGAGGCCGGGGGCCACTCCGGCACCCCGGACGTCCTCGGGACGCTCGGCCACCACGTGGCGGCCCTGCACGCCCGCTACGGCCGCCGCCTCCGCGCGGTGTCCGCCTGCGTCGCGGGCACGGTCAGCGCGACCACGGTCGTCCAGGCTTCGGGCATGGGCTGGCGCGGCGTGGACCTCGAACCGCTCCGGCCGCCCGGAATCCCCCTGCTCGTCGGCAACGACGCCTCGCTCGCCGGGCTGGCGGAGGCCAGACGCGGGGCGGGCGCGGGGGCGCGGGTCGTCCTGCACCTGACGGTCGAGGTGGGGGTCGGCGGCATCCTCGTCGTGGACGGCCGACCGGTGGACGGCGCCACCGGCGCGGGCGGCGAGTTCGGCCACATGCCGTTCGGGGACCCCTCGCTCCAGTGCCCCTGCGGCGCCCGCGGCTGCTGGGACCTGGAGGTCGACGGCCGCGCCATGGCCCGCACGCTCGGCCGCCCCGCCCCCCGCGACCCGCGCACGGCGGCCGGGCACGTGATCGCCGCCGCGTCGTCCGACCCGGCGGCCCGCTCGGCCGTCGGAGCCGCCGCGCACGCGCTGGGACGGGGCATCGGCGCCCTCGCCAACGCCCTCGACCCCGGCGTGGTGACGCTCTCCGGCCTGGCCACCGACCTGGCCGCGACGGCGCCCACGGCCCTGGAGACCGGCTACACGGCGGCCCTGATGCGCTACCGCCGCACGGCGCCGCCGCCCATCCTGCCTTCGGCGCTCGGCCCGCAAGGCCCCCTCACCGGAGCCGCGGACGCCGCCTTCGACCTCCTCCTCACCGAGGAAGGCCTAGCCGCCTGGTCCCAAACGTGAGTCCAAGCTCCAGGCCAGGCCTGCCGCCGCGGCCCGCGCTCACCAGAGACGCCCCATAAATCGCGGATGCCACGTTCGGCCCCCTCACGGAGCAGCACCAGGCCGCCTGGTCCCGCGCCTCAGGCCGGGCGGCCAGGGAGTGGCCACGCAGGGGCGCGCGGCGCTCGGTGGTCAGGGTGACTTGGAGTTGCGTGGTGGCTGTGCTCGGGGTCTTGATGTTGAGGCGGTCCAGGGTGCGTGGTCCGCGTACATGAGCTCCAGCTGGACGCGCGGGGCGGGGGTGCCTTGGCGGCGGGTCAGGCGGGGCGCCATTCGGGGATGGCTCCGGGTTCGTGGAGGCAGTGGTCGGGGGCCGCCTCCAGGGCCTTCTCCTCGCCGCCGGGGGTGTAGGTGACTATCAGGCGCAGGGGGCGCCACGTCATGTTGTAGGTGGAGTGCCAGACGCCCTTGGGGATGTGGACGGCGTCGCCTTCGCGGATCAGGAAGGGCTCGCCGTCGTCGACCATCTGCGCGGCCTCGCCGGAGATCACGTAGATGACCTCCTCGGCGTTCGGATGGTGGTGGCGGGCGTGGCCCTTGCCGGGGTTGACGATCACCTCGCCCAGGGTGCTGCCCGCCCCGGGCACCGCGGACGGGGTGACGAACCACTTGATCGACCCCCAGTCGAAGGTCGCGGTCGCCACGTCACCGGGGTTCCTCAGCATCAGATCTCCAGGTTCTTGAAGGCCGCGACCTGCGCGGTGACGGCCTTCTCGGTCGGGAGCCGCTCGACGGAGGACGCGCCGAAGAAGCCGACGACGCCCTCCGTCCGGGACAGGACGTAGGCGGCGTCGTCCGGTTCGGCGATGGGGCCGCCGTGGCACAGCACGAGGACGTCGGGGCGGACGGCGGCCGCGGCGTCCCGCATGGCCTGGACGCGCTCGACCGCCTCGTCCAGCGTCAGGGACGTCCCGGCGCCGATGCTGCCCTTGGTGGTGAGGCCGACGTGCGGGACGAGCACGTCGGCGCCGGCCTCGGCCATCGCCCGCGCCTGGTCCTCGTCGAAGACGTAGGGGGCGGTGACCAGGCCGCGCTCGTGGGCGAGCCGCACCATCTCGATCTCCAGGTCGTACCCCATGCCGGTCTCTTCGAGGTTCTGCCGGAAGACGCCGTCGTAGAGCCCGACCGTCGGGAAGTTCTGCACGCCCGCGAAGCCCATGGCCTTGAGCTGGTCGAGGAAGACCGGCATCACCCGGAACGGGTCGGTGCCGCACACCCCGGCCAGGACGGGCGTGTCCCGGACGACGGGCAGCACCTCCGACGCCATCTCCACGACGATCTGGTTGGCGTCCCCGTACGGGAGCAGGCCGGCCAGCGACCCGCGTCCGGCCATCCGGTAGCGGCCCGAGTTGTAGATGATGATCAGGTCGACGCCGCCCGCCTCGGCGCACTTGGCGGACAGGCCGGTGCCCGCGCCCGCGCCGATGACGGGCCTGCCCTGCTCGACGGTGTTCCGCAGCCGGAACAGGACGGTCTCGCGGTTCACTGCGCGCCCTCCGAGATCAGCCGGTGCAGCCGGTCGGCCATCGTCCGGCCGAACTCCGGGTCGTTGATGTGCATGTCGAGCATCTCCGCCCCCGGGGCTTCCTCCAGCGCCATGAAGCACGCCACGTCGGCCACCGGATCGTGGAACGGCATGCCGGGCGCGTCGAGCGCCGACACGCCCTTGAGCGGGACGAACAGCGCGGTCGGCCCGGTGGCGGCGGCGAGCTTGGACGCCATCCTGCGTCCCAGCTCGCCCATCTCCTCGGCCGTCGTCCGCATGAGCGTCACGGTGGGGTTGTGGACGTGCAGCAGGCGCTGCCCGAACCGCTCGGGGACGGTGTCGCGCGGCCCGAAGTTGACCATGTCGAGGGCGCCGGGCGCGACGACCTGCGGGACGCCGCGCCGTCCCGCGGCCGTGAGCCGGTCGGGTCCCGCGGACAGGACGCCGCCCACCAGGTCGTCCGCCAGTTCGGTGGTGGTCAGGTCGAGGACCCCGGCCAGCAGGCCGCTCTCCACGAGCCCTTCGAGCGCCCGTCCTCCGGCGCCCGTCGCGTGGAAGACGAGCACCTCGTAGCCGAGTTCGTCCAGCCGTTCCCGGGCGGCGTCCACCGCCGGGGTCGTGACCCCGAACATGGACGCCCCGACGAGGGGCCGCTCGTCCGGGGCGGGCTCCGGGAGCGCGTGCGCCTTCGCCATCCCGGCCGCCGCCGCGGCGGCGTTCCCGAGGATCAGGCGCGACAGCCGGTTCACGCCCGCGATGTCGACGACGCTGTAGGTGAGCGTGACGTCCTTGGCGCCCACGTAGGGCGAGACGTCTCCCGACGCCATCGTCGACACGATCAGTTTGGGCAGTCCGATGGGCAGGTCCCGGACGGCCCGCGCGGCGATCGACGATCCGCCGCTCCCGCCGACGGCGAGCACGGCGTCCACCGGGTCCAGCGCGGCGAGGATGATCGCCGCGCCCTCGCCCATCGCCGTGACGGCCGCGCCCCGGTCGCCGGCGTCCCGCAGGGCCTGGAGCGAGGCGCCCCCGGCCTCCGCGACCTCCTCGGCGGAGACGTCGGCCGCCACCTCCGGCGGTCCGACCCCCACGTCCACGAGGACGGTGTCGCAGCCCAGCTCACGCACCCGCTCGCGGAGCCACGCGTACTCCGCGCCCTTGGTGTCGAGCGTCCCCACCAGTACGACGGTCGCCATCGTGCCCCTCCGTTCCCCCGATACCGATTCCCCCGACGATCACTTCGCATGCCTGTCCCCCCGGTTACCCCCACCGTGCTTGGAACGGGACAATCTAGGCATGCCCCAGCCCTCTCTCTCCGGAGTCCTGCGCAGCACCGTCGCGACCGTGCTCACGCTCCTCGCGGCCGTCGCCTTCGTGGCGCTCGCCGTGGTCCTGGTGGTCACGCAGGTCCCGGACGGCACCCGGGACCTGGACGCCTACAGGGCCGCGCCGCGCTGCCCGGCCGCGCCGGCCAGGCCCGCCGAGTGCCGCTGGACGCAGGAGTTCACCGTGACCGGCGTCCATCTGACGTCCAAGCGGGGCAAACTCGACACTGCCTCCCTGAGGGACGCGAACGGCCACGGGTGGGAGACCGCCTACACCTCGCGGGGCCCGGTCATCGGCGATCTCGACAGGGGCGACCGGGTCACCGGCACCGTCTGGCGCGGGCGGGTGACCGAGATCGCGGCGCGCGGCGAGTCGCAGGAGACCGACGCCGCCCCGGACGACCTGCGCGCCCGGTTCCTCATCGCCGGGCTGATCATGATTCCGCCCGGCCTCCTCGTCGCGGCGGCGTGCGTCTGGAGGCTGGGGCGCCGCGCCGGCCCGATCCCGAGCCGGGGCATGGTCGCCACCCTCGGCCTGGCCGTCGGCGTGTTCTTCGCCGGCCTCTTCTCCCCGCTCGTCGCGAGCGCCGCCGGGGAGGACTTCCGAGCCACGGCGGCCGTCTGGCTCCCCGCGGCCGTCCTCCTGGCCGTCGGGGCGCGCGTCTACACGACCCGGGGCGGCGCCCCCGTCAAGTGACGGTCAGGCGGGGACGGACGCCTCGGTGACGGCGCCGTCCTCCAGGGTCAGGACGCGGTCGGCCTCGGCGAGGAGGGTCTCGTCGTGGGTCGCCACCAGGACGGTCACGCCCTCGCTGGAGACGACCGCGCGGAACAGCGGCATGATGGCGGCGGCGGTCTCGGAGTCGAGCTGGCCCGTGGGCTCGTCGGCCAGGAGCAGGCGGGGCCGGTTGGCGAGGGCGCGGGCGATCGCCACGCGCTGGCGCTGGCCGCCGGACAGCTCGTAGGGGCGCTGCAGCGCGTGGTCGGCCAGTCCGACGAGGCCCAGCAGGACGCGGACCCGCTCGTCCCGCTCGGCGGGCGGCGTGCGGACGAGGCGCAGCGGGACCTCGACGTTCTCGGCGGCCGACAGGACGGGGATGAGGCCGTGCGACTGGAACACGTAGCCGATGTCGTCGCGGCGCAGGGCGAGCAGCTCGTCCTCGGAGAGCGCGCCGACGTCGCGGCCGTCGACGCGGACGGTGCCGCCGTCCGGGCTGTCCAGGCCGCCGATCAGGTTGAGGAGGGTCGTCTTGCCGGAGCCCGAGCGGCCCCGGACGGCGACGATCTCGCCGGGCGCGATGGTGAAGGACGCCCCGCGCAGGGCCGGGACCTCGATCCTGCCCGTCCGGAAGGTGCGGACCAGCCCCTCCACGGCCACCATCGGCGCGGTCATCGGTTCTCCTCCCGGTCGGGCCACACGCCGACATGGTCGCTCTCCAGGGCGAGACGGACGCGGTCGCGCAGGTCGAGGGCCTCGGTGAAGCCCTTGGGCAGCTGGACGCGGCCGACGCGGTCGAGGAGGGCGTACTCCTCGACGACGCGGGTCCCGTCGTCCTCGGAGCGGCGGCGGACCTCGACGCTGGTGCGGCCGTCGCGGATGCCGACGGTCCGGTCGACGCGCTCGGACACCTGCGTGTCGTGGGTGACGACGACGGTGGTGGTGCCGAGCTCCTCGTTGACGCGGCGCAGGGCGGCGAAGACCCCGGAGGCGGTGGCGGTGTCGAGCTCGCCGGTCGGCTCGTCGGCCAGCACGACCTGGGGTTCGTTGGCGACGGCCACGGCGATCGCGATGCGCTGCTGCTGGCCGCCGGACAGCTCCGCCGGGCGGCGACCCGCGCAGTCGCCGACGTCCAGCATGCCGAGCAGCTCGGCGGCGCGGGTGGCGCGCTCGCGGCGCGACCGCCCGGCGAACCTCATGGGCAGCTCGACGTTCTGCGCGGCGGTCAGGTACGGCAGGAGGTTGCGGGACGTCTGCTGCCAGATGAACCCGACCTTCTCGCGCCGGAACTCCAGCCGCTCCTTGGACGCCATGGTGAGCAGGTCCGAGCCGGCGACGCGGGCGACGCCGGCGGTCGGCACGTCCAGGCCGGACAGGATGTTCAGCAGCGTCGACTTCCCCGACCCGGAGGCGCCGACGATGGCGACGAGCTCGCCGGGGTCGATCAGCAGGTCGAGGCCCTGGAGGGCGACGACCTCGACGCCGTCGGTCTTGTAGATGCGCACCAGGTTGTCGCAGACGATGTGGGCGCCCTCGCCGTAGACGGGGCCGCGTTCGGCGGCCCGGCGCTCCAGCTCGGCGAGATCGGTCGTGTCGGTCATCACTCCCCCGTTCGTAGGGCGTTGCCGGGGTCGGTGTCGAAGGCGCGGTCGACCGCGACGGCGGCGGCGGCCGCCAGCAGGAGCGCGGCGAGCAGGCCGAGCAGCGCCGGCAGGCCCGGGAGGTGCGCGGTGACGGCGAAGCCGCCGGTGTAGGGGCGCAGGTCCACGGCCGGTCCGGTGATCTCGGGGAGAAGGAGGCCGAGGACCCATCCGGCGCCGACCGCGCACAGCAGGACGGGCGCGATCTCCACGAGGGCGAGGCGGCGGCTCTGCCGGCGGCTCAGCCCGAGGGCGCGCAGGTGGGCGGTCATCCGGCCGCGGGCGCGGGCGCCCACGACGAGCATCAGCAGGACGGCGAGCAGCCCGTACGCTCCGCCCGCGAGGGCGCCGTTCCGGAAGGTCTCGTGGACGACCGACACCAGCGGCAGCCCCGTCATCTCCCGCAGCACCTGCCGCCGCAGCACGATGTCGTCCCCCGGGGCCGCGGCGCGCAGCGCCTTGACGTCGATGTGGTCGCCCGCCACGAAGACGTGGGACGGGAAACCCGTCGCACCGGCGACCGTCCGGTAAGGGACGATCACGAAGGCGCTGTTCTTCTCCTGCCCGGGGAAGCGCGCGATCTGGCCGGACGGCTTGACGGTCACCGGGTCCATGCCCGCGCGGCCGAGCGTCACGGTGCCGGAGCCCAGGGTGCGGGCGGCCAGGGGCGACACCAGCGCCCCCGTGTCGGTGTCGGGGATGCCGGGCACCTCGGGCGCGAGCCTCCGGTAGGCGTCGAGGTCCACGCCGACCACGGTCACCGGCGCCGGGTCGGTGGCGGACGAGGCCCGGGCGATGACCCGGACCCGGACGGCGCCGGTGACGCCGCGCACCGCGCGGATGCGGCGGAGCCCGGCCTCGTCCAGCGCCCCCGCCTCGACCCGCGCCTCGGCGCCGGTCTCGGCCCAGGAGGCGCGTTCCTGCCCGGCCCGCAGCGCGGTGTCCACGGTCGAGGTGAAGCCGGCGATGGCCGCGGCCAGCAGCAGGACGGCCAGCGGCAGCGCCCCGACCAGGTTCTGCCGGGACGCGCGGGCGAGGCCGATGAACGCGACGGCCCCGGTCCGCCGCCGCAGCAGCGGCCCGGCCGCGCGCAGCAGGTAGGGGTAGGCGCGCAGGACGAGCACGCCGAGCGCCGCGCCGAGCAGGGCGGGGACGGCGGCGACCAGCGGGTCGGTGCCGGCGGACGCGCCGCGCTCGCGCAGCAGCACGACGCCGATCACCGCGAGCACCACCAGCAGGCCGTCCATGACGAGCCGCCGCCGGGACGGCCGCGCCGCGACGAGGTCGTCGCGGCGTTCGGTGACCGAGCCGAGCCCGCCGCCGCGCTCCCGCAGCACCATGGCCGCCGAGACGCCGAGCACGGCCAGGACGAGCAGCCCGATCGCGTACAGCGAGGCGGTCTGCGGCGGACCGGCGTCCAGGAGCCGGCCGGCCGCGTACCCGAGCAGGGCGGCCGGGACGGCGGCGAGCGCGGTCAGCCCGCAGGCGGGCGCGGCGAGCTGGCGCAGCGACGCG
>NZ_JBFARL010000135.1:0-23137 GCF_040674655.1 Actinomadura sp. NPDC049753
GGCGACCGCCGCCCACAGCCGCTGCCGCGCGGCGGTCTCCGCGCCGAGCAGCAGCCGCGCCGTGCGCTCCGGATCGGGCGCGGGTTCGCCGTCCGGTTCGGCGGCGTGGACGGCGGCCAGCACCGAGTGCCACTCCCGGATCTGCGCGTCCGTCGGATCATCGAGCGCGATGACGTCCATCCGACTTTTGTACCTGATCCCCGCGCGCCGTGACCGGGACCTGGGACAACCCAAGGTTTCGGGCATACGGGAACCCCGTTCAGCGGTCCCGCGAGAACGCCTCCAGGATGCGCTCGGCGGCAAGCGCGGGCGTCAGCGTCCCCTCCGCGACCTCCCGCTCCAGGCCGGGTGCGGCCTCCCGGACGCCGGGGTGCCCGCGCAGGTCGGACAGTAGCCGGTCGCGGACCAGGGCCCACGTCCAGCCGACCTGCTGGCGGCGCCGCCGGGCCTCAAGCTCGCCGGACTCGCGGAGCCGGTCCTGGTGCTCGACGAGGGCGTCCCACACCTCCTCCAGCCCGGTCCCCTCCTTGGCGCTGCACGTCAGGACCGGGGTGGCGCGGACGCGCTCGTCGCTGCGCAGCAGCCGCAGCGCGCCCGACAGTTCGCGGGCGGCGCGCTCGGCCTCTCTCCTGTGCTCGCCGTCGGCCTTGTTCACCGCGATGACGTCGGCCAGCTCCAGAACGCCCTTCTTGATCCCCTGGAGCTGGTCGCCGGTGCGGGCGAGGGTGAGGAACAGGAAGGAGTCGACCATCTCGGCGACGGCCGTCTCGGACTGCCCGACGCCGACCGTCTCGACCAGGACGACGTCGTACCCGGCGGCCTCCATGACCACCATCGCCTCGCGGGTGGCCTTCGCGACGCCTCCGAGCGTCCCGGCGGTCGGCGAGGGGCGGATGAACGCGGACGGGTCGGTGGCGAGGCGGTGCATGCGGGTCTTGTCGCCGAGGATGCTGCCGCCCGTCCGGGTGGAGGACGGGTCCACGGCGAGGACCGCGACCTTCCCGCCCTCCCCCGTCAGCCGGGTGCCGAGCGCGTCGATGAACGTGGACTTGCCGACCCCGGGCACGCCGGTGATCCCGACGCGGCGGGCGCTCCCGGCGTGCGGGGTCAGCTCGACCAGCAGTTTCTGCGCCAGCTCCCGGTGGTCCGGGCGGGCCGACTCCACGAGCGTGATCGCCCGCGCGATCCACGCCCGCGACCCGTCCAGCACCCCGGCCGCGTAGTCGTCGAGGCCCGGCGCGCTCACGGCGCGCCCCCTTCTCCCGTCACTCCCGCGCCGCCCCTCAGGCGCGCTCGGGCGCGCCGTGCCCGAGCTCGGCGGTGAGCTCCTCCAGCAGGCCGATCGCCGCGTCCGCCAGGACGGTGCCGGGCCCGAAGATCGCCGAGGCGCCGGCCGCGCGCAGCTCCTCGAAGTCGCCGGGCGGGATGACGCCGCCGACGACGATCATGATGTCGTCGCGGCCCAGCGCGGCGAGCTCCTCGCGCAGCGCGGGGACCAGCGTCAGGTGTCCGGCGGCGAGCGAGTTGACGCCGACGATGTGCACGTCGGCCTCGACGGCCTGCAGCGCCACCTCGGCGGGGGTCTGGAACAGCGGGCCCACGTCGACGTCGAAGCCGAGGTCGGCGAACCCGGTCGCGATCACCTTCTGCCCGCGGTCGTGGCCGTCCTGCCCCATCTTGGCCACGAGGATGCGGGGGCGGCGGCCCTCGGCCTCCTCGAACGCGGCGGTCGCGGCCCGCGCCTTCTCGATGCCCGTCACCTGGCCCGCCTCCTCCCGGTACACACCGGAGATCGTACGGATCTGCGCCGCGTGCCGCCCGTAGGCCCGCTCCAGGGCGTCGGAGATCTCGCCGACGGTCGCCTTGGCCCGGGCGGCGTCGATGGCGAGCGCGAGCAGGTTGTGCTCCAGGCCCCGCGGGCGGGTGCCGTCCTCGGCGGCCTCGGCGGCGCGGGTGAGCGCCTCCAGCGCGGCCCGCGCCGCGGTCCCGTCGCGCTCCTCGCGCAGCCGGCGCAGCTTGTCGATCTGCTGCGCGCGCACGGAGGCGTTGTCGACCTTCAGGACCTCGATCTCCTGCTCGACGTCGGGCCGGTACTTGTTGACGCCGATGACGGGCTGCCGCCCCGAGTCGATGCGGGCCTGCGTGCGGGCGGCGGCCTCCTCGATGCGCAGCTTGGGCAGCCCCTCGTCGATCGCCTTGGCCATGCCGCCGGCCTGCTCGACCTCGGTGATGTGCCCCCAGGCGCGGCGGGCGAGGTCGTAGGTGAGGCGCTCCACGTAGGCGCTGCCGCCCCAGGGGTCGATGGTCCGGGTGGTCCCGGACTCCTGCTGCAGGACGAGCTGGGTGTTGCGGGCGATGCGGGCCGAGAAGTCGGTCGGCAGCGCGAGGGCCTCGTCCAGCGCGTTGGTGTGCAGGGACTGGGTGTGGCCCTGCGTGGCGGCCATGGCCTCGATGCAGGTGCGGGCGACGTTGTTGAACACGTCCTGCGCGGTCAGCGACCACCCGGACGTCTGCGAGTGCGTCCGCAGCGACAGCGACTTGGGGTTGCGCGGCTCGAACGTCTTCACCAGCCGCGCCCACAGCAGCCGCGCCGCGCGCAGCTTGGCGACCTCCATGAAGAAGTTCATCCCGATCGCCCAGAAGAACGACAGGCGCGGCGCGAACGCGTCGATGTCGAGGCCCGCCTCGCGCCCGGCGCGGATGTACTCGACGCCGTCGGCGAGCGTGTAGGCGAGCTCCAGGTCGGCGGTGGCCCCGGCCTCCTGGATGTGGTAGCCGGAGATCGAGATGGAGTTGTACTTCGGCATCCGACGCGAGGTGTACTCGAAGATGTCGGAGATGATCCGCATGGACGGCTGCGGGGGGTAGATGTAGGTGTTGCGGACCATGAACTCCTTGAGGATGTCGTTCTGGATGGTCCCCGCGAGCGCCTCCGGCTCCACCCCCTGCTCCTGCGCGGCGGCGATGTAGAGCGCGAGGACGGGCAGGACGGCGCCGTTCATGGTCATCGACACGCTCATCCGGTCCAGCGGGATGCCGTCGAAGAGCTGCCGCATGTCGTAGATGGAGTCGATCGCCACCCCGGCCATGCCGACGTCGCCGGCCACGCGGGGGTGGTCGGAGTCGTAGCCGCGGTGCGTGGCCAGGTCGAAGGCCACCGACAGGCCCTTCTGCCCGGCCGCGAGGTTGCGGCGGTAGAAGGCGTTGGACTCCTCGGCGGTGGAGAAGCCGGCGTACTGCCGGATCGTCCACGGCTGGGTCGCGTACATCGCCGGGTAGGGGCCGCGCAGGAACGGCGCGATGCCCGGATAGGTGCCGAGGAAGTCGAGCCCGGCCAGGTCGTCGCCGGTGTAGAGGGGCTTGACGCCGATGCCCTCCGGAGTGTCCCAGGTCTGGGCCTCGGGGTCGGCTCCGGTGGCGTCGGCGACCGCGGCGCGCCACCGCTTGGCGGCCTCGTCGGCGGGGGGCGCCGTCCCGAGGTCGACCTCGGTGAAGTCGGGGATCATTCGTTCACTCCCAGATCGTGGAGGGTGGTCTCCAGCACCTCGACCGCGTCGCATCCCGCGTGCACGCGGGCGTCGACCCCCTCGTAGGTTCCCTTACCCGCCAGCCAGACCTTCACGGCACCCGCGTCGCGCAGGACGCGGGCCGCCTCCGCGGCCTTCTCCTCGTAGAGGGCGTCGCTGGAGCAGATGCAGGCGACCGCGGCGCCGGACGCCCCGAACTCCTCGGGGGCGCCGGTGACCGTCTCGATCCCGCCCGCCTGGAACAGGTTGGCGGCGAACGACGCGCGCGCCGTGTGGACGGCGATCGGTCCGAGCGTCGCGAGGAAGACCTTCGGACGGGCGCCGGTGGCCTCCGCGTGCGCGTCGGAGCGGTCGCGAAGGGCCTCGAAGTCCTGCGCGTACGCGACGACCGGGAGGCCGCCGCCGGGCGCCCGCGGCGCAGGGTCGCGCCGGGGCGGCGTCTCGGCGAGGTCGGGGAACTCGCTGACGCCGGTGATCGGCGCCTTGCGGCGGGCGATGTCCTCGCGGCGCCGCTCCCAGGTGGCGGCGAGGCGGCGGGCGACGAGGCCCGAGTCGAGGGCGGCGGCCAGGCCCCCGGCCTTCTCGATCTCGGTGAACCAGGCCCAGGCCGCCTGGGCGAGGCCCTCGGTGAGGCTCTCGGCGTACCAGGAGCCGCCCGCCGGGTCGACGACGCGGGCGAGGCTCGACTCCTCCAGCAGCAGCGTCTGGGTGTTGCGGGCGATGCGGCGGGCGAAGCCGTCGGGCAGGCCGAGGCGGGCGTCGAACGGCTGGACGGTGACCGCGTCCGCGCCGCCGACCCCGGCGGCGAACGTCGCGATGGTGGTGCGCAGCATGTTCACCCACGGGTCGCGCCGCGTCATCATCGCCGAGGAGGTGACCGCGTGGACGCGCGCGGCGGTGCCCTCCGCGGCGCCGCTGACCTCCGCCACCCGCGTCCACAGGCGGCGCGCGGCGCGGAGCTTGGCGATCGAGGAGAACTGGTCGGCGTTGACGGCGAGGCGGAACTCGATCTGCCCGAACGCCTCGTCCACGCTCAGCCCGGCGCCGGTCAGGGCGCGCAGGTACGCGACGCCGGCGGCGACGGCGGCGCCCAGTTCCTCGGCGTCGCCGCCGCCCGCGTCGTGGTACGGGGTCCCGTCGGCGACGACCGCGCGCAGCCGGGGGAACTCGCGGACGCAGCGGACGGCGAGCCCGGCGGCCTCGTCCAGCGACCCGGGCGTGCCGGTGCGCGCCGCGTGGCCGAGCGGGTCGGCGCCGAGGTTGCCGGACGCCTCGGCCGCGTTCCCGCGCTCGGCGACCAGGGCCAGGAACGCCTGCGCGGCCTCGCCCGCCGACGCTCCCGCGTCCAGCACCACCGGGGCCAGGTCGAGCAGGACGCCGCGCAGCGCCTCGGGCAGCGCGGCCACCGGCAGACCGCCCTCGCCGAGCCGCAGCCAGACGGAGGTGGCGCCGTTCTCCAGGTCGGCGAGGATCGCCTCGCGGGTGACGGCGGGGTCGGGGTGGGCGTGCCGCTGCCGGACGTCCCATCCGGCGATGCCCTCGCCGTCGGGGCGCACCTCGCGCACGTAGGGGGCCAGCCCGGGACGTCCCGGCGGCGCGTCTTCGCGCGTGTAGAGCGCGGCGATCGGCACCCCGTCGTAGGAGTCGCGTGTCAGCAGGCCCTCGATCTCGTCGAGGGGGGTGTCCTCGCTCGCCGCGCCGGACTTGCGCAGCACCCCCTTCACCATCTCCCGCCACCGGTCGCGGTCGGCCGCGGGGAAGGCGGCGGCCAGTTCGAGTTCTTCAGGCGGCACCGTCATGTCCTGGATGGTAGGTGAGCGGCCGAATCCGGCTCGGAACCGGGTCCCGCTGACCAGTACGCGGCGCGCGGCACGGGCCCTGGTTAGCGGTGCGCCGTCCGGGAAGAGGGGTGGTCATGACCCTGGAGACACTCCCCGGCGACCTCTACCACATGCAGGAACTCCTCGACGGACGGGAGAAGGAGATCCTCGGGAGGGTGCGCGGCTTCCTCGAGGCGAAGGTCGCGCCGATCGCGAACGACTGCTGGGCGCGGGCGGAGTTCCCGTTCGACCTGATCCCGCAGTACGGGGAGCTCGGCATCGCGGGCCTGGCCTACGACGAGTGCCCGGGCGACAGGCCGAGCAGCCTGCTCACCGGGTTCCTCGCGATGGACATGGCCCGGGTGGACCCGTCCATGGCGACGTTCTTCGGGGTGCACGCCGGGCTCGCGATGGGCAGCATCGGGCGGTGCGGCTCCCCGGAGCAGCGCGAGCGGTGGCTGCCCGCGATGGGGCGGATGGAGAAGATCGGAGCGTTCGCGCTCACCGAGCCGGACGGCGGGTCGGACGTCGCGCTGGGCCTGCGGACCACCGCGCGGCGCGACGGCGACCACTGGGTGCTGAACGGCGCCAAGCGCTGGATCGGCAACGCCACGTTCGCCGACCACACCGTCGTGTGGGCCAGGGACGAGGCCGACGACCAGGTGAAGGGGTTCGTCGTAGCGAAGGGCACTCCAGGGTTCACCGCGACCCGGATCGAGAACAAGATCGCTCTGCGGACCGTGCAGAACGCCGACATCCTCCTGGAGGACTGCCGGGTCCCCGAGTCCGACCGGCTGGCCGGGGCGAACGGCTTCCGGGACACCGCCGCGATCCTGCGCCAGACCCGCAGCGGCGTCGCCTGGCAGGCCGTCGGGGTGATGCTCGCCGCGTACGAGATCGCCCGCGACTACGCGGTGGGGCGGAAGCAGTTCGGGCGGCCGATCGCCAAGTTCCAGCTCGTCCAGGACCTCCTGGTCGGGATGCTCGGCAACGCCACCGCCTCGCTCGGCATGGTGGTGCGGCTCGCCCAGCTCCAGGACGAGGGCCTGTACCGCGACGAGCACTCCGCGCTCGCCAAGGCCTACTGCACCACCCGCATGCGCGAGGCGGTCGGCTGGGCGCGCGAGCTGATGGCGGGCAACGGGATCGTCCTGGACTACGGCATCGGCCGGTTCGTCGCCGACGCCGAGGCGCTCTACTCCTACGAGGGCACCCGGGAGATCAACACTCTGATCGTCGGCCGTGCGGCGACCGGTCTGGGGGCGTTCGTCTGATCCGTCCGTCCCGGCGGCGGCCCTTCCCCGGCCACGGCTGATCTTCAGGCACCCCCGAAGGCCCCGTGGCTAGGGGCGTTGCTAGAGTTCGGCGTCGTAGACCCCAGCCCCCGAACCATGCAAGGGAAGACGAACGCATGTCGACTGGCAGCCACGCCGGGCGCCCCAAGTCCTGGGTCGCCGTGGCCATCATCTTCATCGGTTTCGCCATCGGCGGCGTGGGCGTCACCCTGGGCCCCGACTGGGTCGTGTTCGGGGTGGGCGCCGCGCTCGTCGCGATCGGCGGCGTCGTCGCACTGGCCGTCGACATCATGACCGACGTCGTCGTCGACGAGCCCCGGGCGTAGCGGTGTTCGGCCGGCCCCCGATCGAGGAGCGGATCGCCGCGCGGCAGCGCGAGCGCGGGCCGCTCAAGCCGGGGACCGTCTTCCCGCACGGCCCCGCCAAGATGCTGTTCTTCTTCGGCATCGGCGTGGTCGTCGTCACGCACCTCATCGCGCTGTCGATGTACTTCGTGGACCCCGGCCCCTGAGGGCGGGCGGAGGTCCGCGCGCGGCACGCGCCGAGGGCCCGTCTCAGCGGCCGCGATCCGAGCCGTTGGGCGGGCCTTCGCGCTTGTCGCCGAGGTAGAACAGCCCCGCCAGGACGAACACGGCGACGGCCACCAGGATGACGAGCACGCCGATCGGAGTCGAGCCAGGCACCGGATCTCACCTCTTCCCTTCCGCTGCGTCTCCCCCGGACGGTGCCCGCTGAGCGGCGGGTCAAAAGAGGGTCAAGAAGATCCCTTACTACCCATTCGGGCCGTCCGGCAGGTGCGCGCGGCGCGGCGGCGACGTAGCTTCGAAGGCCCGAGCCAGAGGTGGTGGGATGGCCCTGCGTTTCGGAATCGAGGAAGAGTACTTCGTCGTCGATCCCGTCTCCCGGGAACTCGTCCCCCGTGCCGCCGCGGTGGTGCGCCGGGCGGGCGCGGCGCTGGGCGAGCGCGCCTCCACCGAACTCGTCGCCTACCTCGCCGAGGCCAAGACCTCGCCGTGCGACGACCTGGACAAGCTCGGCGAGCAGATCCGCTCGATGCGGGCGGTGATGGCCGCCGCCGCTGCGGCCGAGGGCGTCCGCCTCGCCGCGACCGGGACGCCCGTGCTGGGGGAGCTCGTGCCCGCCCCGATCACCCGCGGCGCCCGCTACGCCGAGAGCCTCGCCTTCTACCGCGGCCTGGACGACGAGCAGAGCATCTGCTCGTGCCACGTCCACGTGGAGATGCCGGACCGCGAGCGCGCCGTCCGGGTCAGCAACCATCTGCGCCCCTGGCTGCCGACGCTGCTGGCGCTGGCGGCGAACTCGCCGTACTGGGCGGGACGCGACACCGGCCACGCCTGCTGGCGGGCGCTCGCCTGGGCCAGGTGGCCGGTGGCGGGGCCTCCGCCCTACTTCGCGTCCGCGGGCCACTACGACGACCTCGTCGGGGCGCTGCTCGAATGCGGGGCCCTGATGGACTCGGGGACGATCTTCTGGGACGTCCGGCCGTCGGCGCGGCTGCCCACGATCGAGGTCCGGCTCGCGGACGTCGCCCCGACGGCCGGGGAGGCGGCGGTGTTCGCCGCGCTGGTCCGGGCGCTGGTGCAGGTGTCGTCCGACCTGGTGGACGCCGGCGAGCGGGCGCCCGACCCGCCCCCGGAGACGCTGCGCGCCGCCTACTGGCTGGCGGCGCGGCACGGTCCGGCCGGGCGGGGCCTGGACGTGCGCACGGGCCGCCCCGCGACCTTCGGCGAGCAGGCCGGGGACCTGCTCGCGCACGTGCGGCCCGCGCTGCTCGGCACCGGCGACCTCGACGCCGTCGCCCGCGGGGTACGGCGCCTGGTGACCGGCGGGACGGGCGCGGAGCTGCAGCGCGGCGCCCACCGCAGGCGCGGGCGGCTGACCGACGTCGTCGACGCGGTCATGCTGCCCGGTCAATGACCCCCCGGTCATAAGGCGGCGGGCGGACGGCCGGGGGCCTCGGTCGCCATTGGTCCGGATATTGTCTGTTTTCGGAGGGCCCTTCGCGGGTACCGCTGGATCGGAACATCAGATCGGCTGACCTCGGGGGATGTCCGCATGGTCCTGCTCGTACGGCTTCCCTCCTGCGCGTATTCTCGATCGAATGCACGAGACAGCGGCACCGGACGGAGCGACCGAACGATGAGCCTCAGCCCCGGCGGAACGGGCGTGGCACGCGAGGACGCGTTCATCCACCCCGCGCTCTTCTACCGCGGCGACGAGGAATACCTCGCCGGCACCGTGCCGTTCATCCGCGCCGGGCTCGACTCGGGAGAGCCGGTGGCCGTGGCGGTGCCCGCCGTCCGCATGGCGCAGCTCCGCGACGCCCTGGGCGCGGCCGCCGACCGGGTGAGCTGGATCGACATGGGGAAGGCGGGCCGCAATCCCGGCCGCATCATCCCGGGAGTGCTGCGGCACTTCGCCGACCGGCACGCCGCAGGCCGGGTGCGGATCATCGGCGAGCCGATCTGGCCCGGCCGCTCGGCGACCGAGTACCCGGCCTGCGCGCAGCACGAGGCCCTGATCAACCTGGCTTTCGCGGGGCGCGAGGCGACCATCCTCTGCCCCTACGACGCGGCCCGGCTGGACCCGGTGGTGCTCGCCGACGCCCGCGCCACCCATCCGGTCGTGACCGACCGGTCCGGGACGCACCCGAGCGCCGACTACGCGCCGTACCGCGTCATCGGCGACTACAACCTGCCGCTGCCCGAGCCGGCCGAGGGCGCCGGGGCGGTCACGATGAGCTTCGACATCGACGCGCTCCCCCTCGTCCGCGAGTTCGCCTGCCACTACGGGGCGAAGTTCGGCCTCGGCGCCGGCGCGGTCGGCGACCTGGAGCTCGCCGTGAACGAGCTCGCCGCCAACTCCTGCCTGCACGGCGGCGGCACGGGCACGGCGCGCCTCTGGGCGGAGGAGGAGCACGTGGTCTGCGAGGTCAGCGACGCCGGGACGATCAGCGACCCGCTCGCCGGCCGCCGCCCGGCGGACATGAGCCCGAACGGCGGCCGCGGCATCCTCATGGTCAACCACCTCGCCGACCTGGTCCGCGTGCACACCGGACCGGAGGGCACCACGATCCGCGTCTACATGCGCACCCTGAGCCCCGGCCTCAGCTGAGCGCCCGGCCGATCCCCGCGAGCGTCTCGGCGAGCAGCGCGTCCCGCCCGGTGGACGCCGCGTACTCGGCCAGCGTCGCCGTGAGGTTCAGCGCCAGGGTGCGGGCGGCGGCCTCCTGCTCCCGCGGCACCGGCCCGTACTCCGCGAGGAGCGCCTCCCGCGCGGCGCCGGCGAAACCCGCGTAGGCCAGCGACAGGTCCACGGCGGGCGCGCCGAGGCAGACGTCCCCCCAGTCGATCACTCCCGCCGCACGGCCTCCCGGGGTGAGCAGGAGGTGCCGGACGTGCAGGTCCCCGTGGACGACCACCGGGTCGCCGCCCGGCGGGTCCCAGCCCTCGGCCGCGTCCAGGAACTCCTCGACGGCCGGATCCCGCCTCCACACCCCTCGGGCGGCGATCGCGTCGAGGCGGCCGCGGGTCCGCGCCGCGCGCCCGGCTGGGTCGGCGCGTCCCATCGGGTCGACCGGCAGGCCCTCCCCCGCCTCCCGGGCCAGGGCCGGGTCGTGCAGGGCCCGCAGGAAGGCACCGGTCTCGGCGGCGAGGGCGACCCGGTCCTCGTCCGGCGGCCGCACGTCGGCGAGCTCGCGCCCCGGGATGCGCCTCGCGCCCCAGAACGGCCAGGGGAAGTCGTCCGACGGTTCCCCGAGGAAGCGCGGCACGGGCACCGGCAGCGGCAGGCGAGGCGCGAGGACGGGCAGCACGGCGGTCTCGCGCTCGACCCCGGCCAGGGCCATCCGCCGGCGCGGGAAGCGGAACACCCAGTCGCCGCCGACGAGGAGGACGGTGTTGTCCCAGCCCGTGGCGAGGGGCTCCACCGGCGCGCCGCGGAGCTCAGGGAACCTCCGCCCGATCAGCGCGCTCGCCAGTTCGGGCGTCACCTCCCGCTCGGGAGCCCACTCCGGTGTCGTCACGCGGAGGAACGCTACCCCTGCCGGCCGGCCAGAGCGCGGTGACGACAAGGCCGCAGCCGGCGAGCTGCGCCGGACCGGGCCGCTCGCCGAGGACCAGCGCGCCGAGGACGACCGCCAGCACCGGCTGGAGCAGCAGGAGGGCCCCGGCGACGTCGGCGCCCAGCCGGGGCAGCGCCGCGCCGATCAGCACCCAGCCGCACACCTGCCCCGTCATCGACAGCGCGGCGAGCCAGCCGAGGGCGGGCCATCCCGGCGCGAGGTCGATGCCCTGCCATGGGCCGCCGATCGCGGCGGAGGCCGCCCCCGCGCCCAGCGTCGACAGCAGCACCGGCTGCGCCCGGTGCTCCTGGCCGCGACCGGCGACGCGGGTGAGGAAGAGGTAGCCGCCGTAGGCGAGCCCGGCGCCCGCGCCGAACAGCGACCCGAGCACCGGGCCGGTCCCGTCCGCGCCGTGCCCCGCGATGCCGCCGGCCAGCGCGACGCCGGCCGTCAGCACCGGCACGGCCGGCGCGAAGGCCCGTGAGGGCCGCTCTCCGAACACCGCGAACGCCAGCAGCGGGACCACGACGACCTGGACGTTCACCAGCACGGTCGCGATGCCCGCCCCGACGCCGTCGATCGACGCGCCCCACAGCACGAAGTCGGCGCCGAGCACCAGCCCCGCGAGGACGTCGAGCCCGGCGCGGCGCCGCGGCCCCGTCCTGCGCCGCTCCCAGCGGGCCAGGGCCGCCAGCACCGGCAGCGCGAGCGCGCACCGGAAGAACGCCGCCGTCCCGGGCGAGACGCCGGACAGCCGGAAAAGGATCGCCGACGCCGAGATGAACGCGGCACCGGCGATCAGGAGCAGCCGCGGGTCGATCCGTCGCATGCGCCCCACGCTGCCGTTCGGCAACTGATTAGCACAAGCGAATGTTTCTAAGCAAAAACAGGTAGTATCACTACCGTGACGCTGAATGTGGAACGTCTGCGCGCCCTGCACGCGGTGGCCGTGCACGGTTCGATAGCGGCCGCCGCCGAGGCCCTGCACGTGACGCCCTCGGGGGTGTCCCAGCAGCTCTCCAAGCTGGAGCGCGAGACGGGCCACGCCCTACTCGAACCGCGGGGCCGGGGCGTCCGGCTCACCCGGGCCGGGCACGTCCTGGCCGGGCACGCCGAGCGGGTGATGGCCCAGCTGGCGGCCGCCGCGGCCGAGCTCGACGGGCTCCGCGAGGCCGCCGTCGGGCCGCTGCGGCTCGGGGCGTTCGTGACCGCGGCGCGCTCGGTGCTGCCCGCCGCGCTCACCGCCCTGCGCGAGCGGCATCCCGGCCTCGTCCCCACCCTGCTGGAGGCGAACACCGACGAGATCCTGCCCGCGCTCACGCGCGGCGACATCGACGTCGCGGTCGTCGAGAGCTGGGACACCCTGGTCACGCCGTTCCCCGCGTCGGTGGCCAACGTCCTGCTGTCGTCCGACGTCATCGATCTGGCGCTGCCGGCCGGGCACCCGCTGGCCCGGCGCCGCGCGGTGGCCCTGAGCGAGCTGCGCGGGATGCGCTGGGCCTCGTGGACGGCGGGCGGCAGCTGCGACCAGCAGCTAGTGCAGACGCTCCGCGAGCACAACGTGGAGCCCGACATAGCCTGCAACGTCGCCGACTACCCCACCCAGCTGGCCTTCGTGGCGGCCGACCTCGCCGCCGCGCTCATCCCCCGGCTCGGCCGCGACCCGATCCCGCGCGGGGTCCGCGTCGTCGCGACCAGGCCCGCCGTGCACCGCAAGATCTACGCGGCGTGGCGGGCCGGGTCGGACCTGCCGGCGGTCCGGGCGTGCGTGGAGGCGCTGCGGGCCGTCGCCGAGCGCCTGCCGGACGGCCGGCCCGGCTCATGACCGGACGCGCCGCCGCCCGACGGGGCCGCGGGGCTTGAACACCGAGAGGGCGGTGGCGGTGAGCAGCATCGCCAGCTGGCAGGAGACCACCGCCACCTGCTCCCACTGCCGCCCGGCCGCCGGAGCCGCCCCGCCGGCGGTCGCGTCCGCCATCGCCTCGGGCGTGAACAGCAGCATCCCGGCGAGGATCACCAGGATCAGCAGCACCAGCTTGGCGAGCACCCAGTAGTGCCGCGCCAGGCCCCACGGACTGCCGGTGGCGAGCGCGACGCCGGTGGCCAGGGCGGTGAGGCTGAGCGGGACGCCTCCGCCGAACACCAGCACGCTCATCAGGCGGTAGGCGGAGTTCGCGAGCGCGGCGTCCGCGGTCAGCGTGGCGGTGAGGTTGAGCAGCACGAGGCCCCACACCTCCCCCAGCAGCGCGACGGAGGCGACGACGTGCACGACGGTGAGGGTCTTGCGGACCGGCGGTCCGGGCCGCCACCACTGCCCGGCGGCCGCCGGCCGCGACTGGACGGTCGACATCTGAGCGCTCCCGGTTCTCTCGACGACGGTCCGATCGTGCGCCGGCGGCACGGGAGGCGTCGTCGGCCGTGCGGAGGCTTCCGTCCTGCCACGCCCGGGGCAATCGCCCGCCGGGCGCCTGCTCCACGCGCGGTATCCCGCCCTCGGCGCCCCGCCCCGCGCCGGAAGGCCGAGACTTGACCCGGGGATCAGTTGCAGCGGCGAATCGGCGGGAATGATGCACTTCGCCCGTCTTCCGATCGCTTTGGGGACACGATGCGTCTTCTTGCTCGCGCTCACCAGATGCCCGTCCGGCTGGCCGTCGGCGCGTTCGTCCTGAACTCGGGCCTGTCGAAGCTCCAGGGGCTGGACGCGGCGGCCGACGAGATCCACGGGACGGCGAAGACCGCCTACCCGTTCCTGGGGTCGCAGGACCCGCGGGACTTCACCCGCACGCTCGGAAGGGCGGAGGTCGCCCTCGGCACCGCGCTGCTGGTTCCGCTGGTCCCCTCGCTCGTCGCGGGCGCGGCGCTCACCGCGTTCTCGGCCGGGTTGACCGGCCTGTACCTGCGGCTGCCCGGCATGCGCCAGGAGGGCGGGCTGCGCCCCTCTCCGCAGGGGATCCCGCTCGCGAAGGACACCTGGCTGGTCGGGATCGGCGCCTCGCTCGTCCTGGAGGAGCTGGTGAAGTCGCGCTCCGAACGCCGCTGCGGCAGATGACCCCTCCTTGACGCGGGCCCGCGCCCACGGTGAGGATCGGCGCGTCCCCCGAGGAGGCCGCGCCATGACGTCCGAGCCCCGTCCGTCCCCCCTCGTCCGCGTGGCGGACGGCGCCGACGCCGCACCGGTCGCGGCCGTCCTCGGGCGCGCCTTCGACGACGACCCGGTCTGGCGCTGGCTCCTGCCCGACGACGCCTCCCGCGTGCGCCGGATGACCGCGCTGTTCGGCATCCTGCTGCGGCGGGTGCACCTCCCCCACGGGGCGACCGAGACCACCGGGCGCGGGGACGGGGCGGAGGCCGCCGCCCTGTGGGACCCGCCCGGTCTGTGGAGCGTGCCGCTGCGTCTGCAGGCGGCCTACGCCGTGCCGCTGCTGCGCATCCTGGGCGCCAGGACGCCCGCCACCCTCCGCGCGCTCAGCGCGATCGAGAAGCACCACCCGCGCGAGCCGCACTGGTACCTGGCGGTGCTCGGCACCGATCCCCCGGCGCAGGGCAACGGTCTGGGCGCTGCCCTGCTGCGGTCGCGGCTCGACCGCTGCGACGCCGAGGGCCTGCCCGCCTACCTGGAATCCTCGAAAGAGCGGAACGTGCCCTACTACGAGCGATTCGGCTTCCGGGTGACGCGCGAACTGCCGCTGCCGGGCAAGGGGTGCCCGCCGGTCTGGCTCATGTGGCGCGCCCCCGAACGGTGACTCCGGACCGTCCTCCACCGCGATTCGGCATCTTCGGTTAAGTGCTTGTCATGGCCGGAAAAGGCCAGTCGCACGCCGGTGCCCGTGCGCGGACGCGCCCGCGCGCCGACCCTTCGCCGCAGCACCGGACGATGACGCCCCAAACCCCGCTGACCCCATGCGGCCACGTGTCCGGCGGGTTTCGGACGGTCCCCCGGCCGCGCCCGCCTCCGGGCCCGCCGCGGCCGCCTACCGTCGTAAGCGAGCCATTGCACCGATCCCCTCTGGTGAAGGCGACAGGTGAAGCACCATGCCCATGGCCGGCACGAAGGCGCCGGAGAACACCCCTCTCGCCCTGCACAGGCCGGGTCCGGCGCGCGTCCAGGACTACCTCCTCGGCGGCAAGGACAACTACGCGTCCGACCGCGACCTCGCCCAGCGGATCCTGCGGGTCCTGCCGCAGGCCGCGGCGGCCGCCCGCGCCGCCCGCCGCTTCCTCGCCGGCTCCGTCGCGCAGCTCGCCGGCCGCGGCGTGCGGCAGTTCGTCGACCTCGGCTGCGGCCTGCCGAGGTCCGACAACCTGCACCAGATGGCCGCGGGCCGCGCCGGCGGCGCCCGCGTCGTCTACGTCGACCACGACCCGCTCGTCATCGCCCACGCCCGCGCGCTGCTCATCGACGGCGGCAACGTCGCGGCGCTGCGGGCCGACATCCGCGACCCGGCCGCCGTCATGGGCAGTCCCGAGGTGCGGCGGCTGATCGACCCGGCCGAACCGGTCGCGCTGGTGTTCTCCTGCGTCCTGCACTTCGTGGACGGCGCCGGCGACCTCGTCGCCGACCTCGCGGCGTCCACGGCGCCCGGCAGCGCGCTGGTCCTCTCGCACGCCACCGCCGACTTCGCCCCCGGCGCCGTCGCGGAGGCCGCGCGGATCTACGGCGAGGCGACCTCGGTCCCGGTGCGTCCGCGCGGCGGCGCCGAGATCGCGCGGCTGCTCGGGCCGTTCCGCCCGCTGCCCCCCGGGGTGACGCCGCTCACCGCCGAGGGACCCGCCGGCCCCCGCGACGAACCGGTCATGTACGGCGCCGTCGGCGTCCGCTGACGCCGATGTGGTGTTGATCACATTTCCCCGATAAGCCCGGCCCGGCGACGTCCTCCGGTTCGCCGCGCTCGCCCTGCTCTCGCCGCCCCTCCGGCGTCCGCGCCCCGTGACGCTCCGTCAGCCGAGAGATGCCCCGATTAAGAGAAATCTCATTTGCCCGTTAGAAACGGTAACGGTTCGGCCCCTATCGTGGCCCGGATGCCGACGAACACCCTGACTCCGCCTGACACGACGATCGGCGCTCCCCCCGCGAAGGCACCGCGCATGGGCTGGCTGGACGCGCTGCGCGGCCTCGCCGCCCTGGTGGTGGTGTTCGAGCACTCCCTGGACGTGCTGCTGCCCGAGGTCCGCCGGGCGACCGGCCCGTGGTTCGACTTCGGCCGGTACGGGGTCTTCGTGTTCTTCCTCGTCAGCGGCTACGTGGTGCCGTTCTCCCTGGAGCGGCGCGGCAGCGTCCGGCAGTTCTGGGCCGGACGGCTCTTCCGGCTGTACCCGGCGTGGGGCGTGTCGGTGGCGCTGGCGCTGCTGCTCGGCGCGGCCGGCCTCTCCTACGGCCTGCCCGCGCCGATCGGCGACCGGCCCTGGGCGTCCGCGCTGGCGCACCTGACGATGCTGCAGGACCTCCTGGGAGTCCCGAACGTCGTCAACGTCTTCTGGACGCTCTCCTACGAGATGGTCTTCTACCTGCTCGTGACGGCGATGTTCGTCGCCGGCGTGCACCGCGCCAGCGCCCGGGTCGCCCTCGGCTTCGGCGTGGGCGCGGCCATCCTCGGGGTCGCGCTGCCGTCCGGGCTGCTGGCCTCCCGGTGGCCCGGCGGGACGGTCCTCGCCGCCGCGCTGCTGCTCGCCGGCGGCCTGGCCGCCATGGTCAGCCGGCACCGCGGGCTGCGGCGGGCGGGCGTCGCGGTGGTGGCCGCGCTGGCCCTCGTCCTGCTCGTGCTGAACAGCCGCATCGGCGCCATCGAGAGCCTGTGCATCATCGCCACCATGTTCGCCGGGACCGCGATCCGCGGCATCCAGGACGGGCGGCTCCGGCTCGGGCCCGCCGCGGCGATGGTGGCGATCGTCCCGGCCCTGACGCTGGCGGCGGGCATGCGCACACCGACCAGCTGGGCGCTGCACGCCAACCCGAACCCCCTCGGCCTGGACTGGTCCATCGCCGTGGGCGCCGCGTGGCTGACGTTCCTCGCCGGGCTCGCCCTGCGGAACCGCTCGATGCCGCGCGTGCTCGTGTGGCTGGGGCTGGTCAGCTACTCGGTCTACCTGCTGCACCCGCTGGTCATCCAGGCGGTCTGGCACGCCGCCGGACGCGACACCTGGGGGCTGTCGGCGCCGGTCCGGGCGATCTGGGGCGTGGTGCTGCTGGCGACCGTCCTCACCTCGGCGGCGCTGGCGCACCGCTACGTCGAGCGGCCCGCACAGAACCTCGGCCGCCGCCTGACGGCGCGGCGGCGCTCCCCCGCGGCGCCCGCCGCCGCCTCCGCACCGCAGCCCGCCCACCCCTGACCGTCCCCTCCGGCGGGTGATGACAGCGTTCGCTTTCTTGCCTAGGGTGATTCGCCCGAGCCCACCCCGCCGATCGGACAACGGATGACCGAAGGGCCGATGCCCGCCGAGCTGCCCGACGTGCTGCGGCAGCATCTCCAGGCCGCCGTGGACGAGATGGAGCGGGAGATCCGCGACCAGGTCCCCGAGTACGCGGGCGCCGACGGCGGCGAGTACGCCCGGAAGGTGGAGCGGACGGTCAGCGACACCGTCGCGTTCTTCGTGGACTCCGTCGACCATCCGACCGCGGACGCACGCAAGATCACCGAGCTGTACATGCGGCTCGGCGAGGAGGAGGCGCGGCAGGGCAGGAGCCTGGCCGCGCTGCAGAACGCGATGCGGGTGAGCAGCCAGGTCGCCTGCCGCAGGTTCATCAAGGACGCCTACCGGCTCGGCTGGTCGCGCGAGACGCTCGGCCGGCTCACGGACTCGCTGTTCATGCTGCTGGCGCGGGCCGCGGACGCCGCCGCGCAGGGCTACGCCCGCGCGCAGGGCCAGCTGGCGACCGAGCGGGAGCGCCGCCGCGACCGGCTCCGCGACCTGCTGGTCGCCGAGCCCCCGCCCGCGCACGAGACGATCGCCGAGCTGGCGGTCGCGGCCCGCTGGGAGCTGCCGAAGAGCATCGCGCTCGTGGCGCTGCCGGCGGGGGCGCCGGCCGGCGCCCGGATCCTGCCGCCCGCGGTGCTGGCCGACTGGGAGGCGCCCGTCCCCTTCCTCGTGGTGCCCGACCCGGAGGGCCCCGGCCAGGACCGGCTGTGGCCGGCGCTGCGCAGGCTCGGCACCTCGGCGCTCGGCCCGACCGTCCCGATCGGGCAGGGCGCGCTCTCGCTGCGCTGGGCCAGGCAAGCCCTGACCCTGGCGGAACGAGGGCTGCTGCCGGACGAGGGCCCCGTCCGGTGCGTGGACCACATCGCGTCCCTGGCCACGCTCGCGGCGGAAGAACTGGTCGGCGCGACCGCCGAAGCCGCCCTCGGGCCGCTGCTGGAGCTGCCTCCGCCGCGCCGGCAGCCGCTCGCCGAGACCCTGCTGACCTACCTGCAGTGCGGCGACAACGCGGTGACCGCCGCGGAGCGGCTGCACATCCACGAGCAGACCGTCCGGTACCGGCTGCGGCGCATCACCGAGCTGACCGGCGGCCGCTTCACCGAGCCGGACGGCCGGCTCGACCTCATGCTGATGCTGAGCTGGCTGGTGCGGACGGGCCGCGCCGACCGGACGGGCCGGGTCGAGCCGACGGCGTAGCCGCGGCTCACAGGAACGCGGCGACGCGGGCGGCGAACTCCTCCGGCGTGACGATCTCGATGCCGAGCCCCTCGGCCCTGGCCCTCTTCGACCCGGCCTTCTCCCCCGCGACCACCAGGGACGTGCGGCCCGACACCGACGAGGACGCCGTGCCTCCGGCGCGCTCGACCAGCTCGTTCACCTGGTCGCGCGACAGACCGTCGAGCGGCCCGGACATCGCTCCGGTGACGACGACCGACATCCCTGCCAGGGGCAGGTCCGGGGCGCCGGCCCCGCCGGCCCGCCCGGCGGGGCCCGCGGCGCCCGGCTCGGTCATGGTGACCCCGGCGGCGGCGAGCTTGTCGATCAGCGGGGCCAGCTCGGCGATCTCGGCCACCAGGACCGCGGCGCGCTCCGGCCCGACGCCCTCGACCTCCTGGAGCGCCTCGGCGTCCGCGGCGCGGATCGCGTCCATCGTGCCGAAGTGGCGGGCGATGCGGCGCGACATCGACCGGCCGGTGCCGCGCACGCCGAGCGCGCAGAACACCTTGCTCAGCGGCTTGGCCTTGGCGCCCTCGATCGCGGCGAGAAGGGCGGTGGTGCTGGTCTCGCCCATCCGCTCCAGGGCGATGACCTGGTCGTAGGTGAGGGTGAACAGGTCGGCGAAGTCGGTGATCAGCCCCTCGCGGATGAGCTGGTCGATGCGGCCCTCGCCGAGGCCCTCGATGTCGAACTGGTCGCGGGCCACCGCGTAGCGGACGGACACGACGGCGTGGCAGGCGCGGCCCCGCACGCACCGCCAGCGCTGCTGGGAGGCGTCGATCCCGTCGCCGCAGCGCGGGCAGGCCGCGGGGATCTCGACGGGCCGCTCCCGCCCGGTGCGCAGGTGGACGACGGGGGCCTCCACGCGCGGGATGACGTCGCCCGCCTTGTAGACGGTGACGTGATCGCCGATCATCAGTCCGCGCCGCTCGATGTCGGCGGCGTTGTGCAGGGTCGCGTAGGTGACGGTGGAGCCGTCCACCTCGACGGGCTCCAGGACGGCGCGGGGCGCGATGACCCCGGTGCGGCCGACGTTCCACTCCACGTCCAGCAGCCGGGTGATCTTCTCGACCGCGGGCAGCTTGTAGGCGATCGCCCAGCGCGGGGCGCGCGTGGACAGGCCGGCGTCGGCCTGGTCGGCCGCCGCGTCCGCCTTGATCACGATGCCGTCGATGCCGAAGTCGAGCTCGGCGCGCAGCGCGGCGATCTCCTCGACCCGCTCCAGCACCCGCTCGATCGACGTCGCGGTGATCCCCGGGGCGGACGTCGCGGCCGTGGTGTTCGCGCCGAGGCCGGCGACCAGCTCCATGACCTGGCTGTGCGGAAGGTCGCGCAGGCGCGCGGCCGTCTCGCCGTCGGTGCCGTCCGCCGGCAGCGCGCCGTAGGCGAAGAAGGTCATCTCCACCTCGTAGGGGTGGTCCCTGGTGCGCAGGGTTCCGGCGGCGGCGCTGCGCGGGTTCGCGAACGTCGTTCCCACGGCGGCGGTGCGGGCGGCGTTGGCGGCCTCGAACTGGGCCCGCGTCATCAGCACCTCGCCGCGCAGCTCGACGGTGAGCGGCCGGGCGAGGCGCCCCGGCAGGCCGAGGATCATGCCGGTGCAGTGGGAGACGTCGTCCCCCGCGGAGCCGTCGCCCCGTGTCACCAGGCGGACGAGCCGGCCGCCCCGGTACCGGGCCGAGATCGCCATGCCGTCCAGCTTCGGCTCGACGCTCCACGCCGCGACCTCGCGGCCGAGCCTGCGGGCCAGGCGCGCCGCCCACGTCCGCAGGCCCTCTTCGGAGAACACGTTGTCCAGGCTCAGCATCGGGACGGTGTGCGGGACGTCGCCGACCACCGCTCCCCCGGCGACCTTGCCCGTCGGGGACTCGGGCAGCACCTCGTCCGGATGCTCGGCCTCGTAGGCGGCGATGCCGCGCACCAGCCGGTCGAAGGCGTCGTCGTCGAGCGGCGAGTCGCCTTCGCCGTAGTAGGCGGCGGAGGCGGCGACTGCGGTCTGGACGGCGGCGGCATAGGCCGCCCGGTCACCGATCTCGGTGCGGGCCGGGGTGTCGCTCATGACGACATCATGCCCGGTCCCCCTCGACGTCTCCCGGCGGTCAGCGGGGGCCCAGACGGTGCCCGAGAAACGCCAGTTCGCGGCGGAGCTGCCGCCGCCAGAAGGCCGCGTCGTGGCATCCGCCCTCCAGCCCGCCCTCGGGGCGGACCCGGTCGCGGAACTCGCGCACCCGGTCGGCGAACGGGTCGCTGGTCCCGCAGTCGACGCGCAGCGGGACGCCCTTCAGCTCCTCCAGCGCGCCGAAGACGTCGTTGCGGTCGTAGTCCGCCGCGCCGTCGAACGAGCGGCGGTTCGTGGCGACCGCGTCCTCGTAGGAGGCGAACAGGGCCGGGGACGAGGCGACCACGGCGGCCGTGCGGGCGCGGCCGAGGCGGCGGGCCAGCACGAGGGCGCCGTAGCCGCCCATCGACCAGCCGATGGCCCCCACGCGGTCGGTGCGGGCGCCGCGGTCCCGCAGCCGCGGCAGCAGCTCGTCCACGATCATGCCGAGGGGGTCGTCGCCGGAGGCGCGCGGATGCCAGTAGGTGTCGGGGCCGCCGTCCACGCTCACCAGGGTGAACGGGGGGACGCCGCCGTTGGCGACGGCGTCGGGAAGGTAGTGGTCCAGGGCCAGGTTCCGCACGAGGGAGGCGCCGTTCTCGCCGGTGCCGTGCAGGGCGACGACCACGGGCAGGCCGCGCAGCGACCGGTTCGCGGCGGGCGGGACGACGGTCGCGGTGACGGCCGTGCGGCGGCGCGCGGAACGCCAGGTCATCGTCTCGGCCCGGACGGACGCGGGGGGCGGCGCCGGCACGTCCCCGCACCTGCCGAGCGCGCGGTCCAGCCGGACCTTGCCGGGGAGGGCCCCGTTCTCCACCAGCGCGTAGCCGGTGCCGCCCGTGGCCGCGGCGGCGCCGATGCCGCCGAGCCCGCCGAGGACGAGGGCGCGTCGGGTGATCAAAGGCGGTCCTTTCAGGAGGCTTCGGGCACCGTATCGCCCTCGCGGGACGCGTGCGCCGACCGCGACAGCAGCGCGACTCCCCCGGTGAGCAGGAGCACGCTGAACGACAGGGCCGTGAACGCCGCGGCCGTCCGGGGCGGCAGCGTCTGGAAGGCGAAGGCGGCCACGAGGTAGGACGCGATGGGGTTCGTCATCGTCATCGCGGTCATGGCGGCGGGCAGCGATCCGGCCGCGAACGCCCGCTGCTCGATGACCAGGCCGAGCAGCGTGCTGCCGGCCAGCGCGTAGCCGGGCCAGTCCACCGCGGTGGCCGCGACCCCGCGGTCGACCAGGTCGGCGGTGGTGAGTTTGATCAGCACGGCGGTCGCCGCGAAGCACAGGCCGGCGCAGACGCCGAGCAGCGCGGCCCGCACCGGCCCCTTGCGCAGCCATGCCGCCCGCGACAGGGCGACGATGACCGGCGCGGCGATGAGCCCGGCGAGCAGGATCCGCGGCCGGGACGGCTCGCCCTGGGGCGGGATCGCGCCCGGAACCGTGAACAGCACGGCGAGGCCCGCGGTGACGGCGATGCCGCCGAACAGGTCGAGCCGCGCGGGCCGGCGTCCCGTGCCGATCGTGCCGAGGGCGATCGTGAAGACGAGCTGGGTGACCAGCAGCGGCTGGACGACGGCCGTCGAGCCGAAGTGCAGCGCGACGGCCTGGGCGCCGAACCCGCCGAGGTTGACCCCCCACCCGGTCAGCCACACCGGGTCGCGGACCAGCCGGCGGAGCAGCCCGTGGGCGGCGGAGGCGTCCGAGACGCCGTGCACGGCGCGCCGCGCGGCCCGGTACTGCAGGGCCGCCGCCGCGGCGAACAGGAACGCCGCGAGCAGGCTAAAGCAGACCGACCAGGCCATCAGCCCGTCCCGCTCCGGCTCACGGCACCCCTCCCGCCTCGCGCATCCCGCCACAGATCATCCTTCCCGCCGCCGGACGGGACGACCACGGCGGCCCGTCCCCTCTTGACCCGGACGAAAAACGGATCTAAAACAAGAGAAACAAACACAAACAGAAGGGAAGCCACATGGAGCCGGGATCGGTCGGCGCATGATCGTGACGGTGACGCTCAACCCGAGCCTCGACCGCACGATCGAGGTGGACGTGCTGACCCGCGGCACGGTCATCAGGGCCCGGTCCGCGCGGCTGGACCCGGGCGGCAAGGGCGTCAACGTGTCCCGGGCACTGCTGGCCAACGACGTCGCGTCCGCCGCCGTGGTCGCGGTGGGCGGCGCGGACGGCGACCAGCTGCGCCGGCTGCTGGAGACCGAGGGCCTGCGCGTGCACGCCGTCCGCGCCCGCGGGCGGACCCGGTCCAACGTCACGATCGTCGAGCCCGGCGGCGTCGTCACCAAGCTGAACGAGCCCGGCGGCCCGCTGTCGCCCGGGGAACTGGACGAGGTCGGCGCCGCGGTGGCCGCCGCGGCCGGCTCCGCCAGCTGGGTGGTCGGCTGCGGCAGCCTGCCGCCCGGCGTCCCGGACGGCACCTACGCGCGGATGTGCCGCCGGTTCTCGGCGGGCGGCGTCCGCGTCGCGGTCGACACCAGCGGCCCGGCGCTGCGCGCCGCCGTCGCCGCCGCGCCCGACCTGGTCAAACCGAACCGGGAGGAGCTCGCGGAGGCCGCGGGCGGCCCGGTCGACACCGTGGCCGACGCGGTCGAGGCGGCCGGGCGGCTGCGGGCGTGGGGGGCCCGCGCCGTCCTGGTCAGCCTCGGCGCGCAGGGCGCGGTGCTCGTCGACGACGACGGCG
>NZ_JBFARL010000136.1:0-23109 GCF_040674655.1 Actinomadura sp. NPDC049753
GTTCCCGAAGCAGAGCGGGCGCTACATATCCACTCGCGGATGCGCCGCCAACCGGAAGGTCGGCGACAACTACTCGCGCATGCACAACAAGTTCACCGGGACGCCCGGCCCGCCGGGATCAGCGCGCCGAGCAGGGCGATCGCGATGCCCGCCAGCACGGACAGCAGCATCAGCGGCCAGGGGAAGGTCTCCAGAAGGCCGTAGGGGAGGACGAGACCGCCGGTGTCGGCCATGGCCGGCAGCACCACATGGTGGGCGGCCAGGCCCAGCGGCAGTCCGATGAGTCCGCCGACCAGGCCGAGCACGGCCATGGAGGCGAGCACGACCGTCAGGACCTGCCGCGGTGTCGCGCCCAGCGATTTCAGGACGCCGAAGTCGCGCGCCCGGTCCTTCGTGTTGAGGATCACCGTGTTGAACACCCCGAGCCCGGCGACCGTGGTCAGCCCCAGGGTCAGCAGTGTGAGGAGCCCGAGGAGGATCACCTGGCCGGACTCGATGCCCTCGGCGGCCGGCTCGGCCGGGATCCCGTCCGCCCTGAGCGCGGCGGCGTAGTGCTCGGGGGAGGTGCCAGGGGTGAGCGTCACCTCCAGAAGCGAGGTCACCATGCCGGAGCGCGGGCGGGAGGATTCCGAGGACGGCGCCGACTTCTCGCGGTCGAGGAGCGAGGTGAGGGACGCCCAGTCCGTGAGGACGGTGTCGCCGCCGTCCACGAGCGCCGTCCCGACGATCCGCAGGGCGGCCTTCCTCCCGTCCACGGTCACGACGACGGTGTCGCCGATCTTCTTGCCGCCGGTCTTCAGGAACGGGTCGCCCACGACGGCCTCACCCGGCCCGCCGAGCCAGCGGCCGTGCACCATCCGGTAGCCGTGCCGGTCGGTGACGTCCCCCTGGTAGGCCTTGACCTGCACCGGCCGGTCGAACCCCGGAACGTGGGCCTGCTCGAACCGCGTGGCCGCGACCTTGGCGGTGCCCGGCCGGCCCGCCAGCGAGATCGGCCGGCCGCCCTCGACGGGCACCACGACCTGGACGGTCTCGGTGAGTTCGGAGTCGGCGAGGTAGGCGCTGAGGGACCGGTTGAGGCCGGCGGCGAACGTCACCGCCGCCACTCCGAACGCGACGGCGGTGACGGTCAGCGCGGTACGGCCCGGCCGCGCGAACGGCAGGCCCAGGCCCAGGCTGACCGGGCGCGGCAGCCGCGTCCGGGCCAGCGCCCGCTGCACCCGCAGGGCCCGGCCCCGCCGTGTCGCGGCGCCCGCGCTGACCGCGACCGCCGTCGGGATCCGGCCCGCCCGGACGGCGGGCACCAGGGCGGTGACGACGGCGACCGCGAGGACGCCCGTGAAGGCCAGGACGTCCACCCAGGGGGAGACGCCGCTGGCGGTCGGCAGGTCGAACGAATCACCCAGCGTGGTGGTGACCGTCCCGGCCAGGACGTTGCCCGCGACGATTCCGGCGAGGCTGCCCAGCACCCCGGGGATGGCGATCATCACCAGGTAGACGCCGGTGACCTGGGCGGGGGTGAAGCCGAGGGACTTGAGGACGCCGATGTGCCGGAACCCCGACACGACGGCGCCGCTGACCACGTTGGCGATGACGAGCACCGCGACGAGCAGCCCGGCGATCCCGAACGCGATCAGGAACGGGATGACGGTCGTTCCGGCCTCGGTGGCCTGCTGCCGGGAGACGAGATAGCTCTGGCTCGCGGTCGCCGGCAGCCCGGCGATGATCGTGCCGGCCGGGGCGGCCGGGTCGGCGAGCCGGTAGAGCATCTGCAGGCCGTCCGGGGCGGTCAGCTCCCCGGGCGCCACCCACGCCTGGGCGGACCGGGTGATCGACCGGCCGATCCCGACGATGGTGAAGGTCCGCCCGTCGCTGAAGGTCACCTTTCTCCCGATCGGGTCGAACGGGAACCGCGCGTAGTCCGTGCCCAGCACGATCTCGCCGGGGGCGGCGGCCCAGCGGCCGCTCCTGAGCGCCAGCCGGTCGACCGGGTCGTCGCCGCGGACGGTCCGCTCGACGACCGTGAGGGGGCCGGGCGGAAGCAGCCCCGGCCCGGGCCCGCCGGCGTCCGGGACGTTCACGACCTGCGAGCGGTACGGGCCGCCCGCCGCCGTCACGCCCGGCCGGGACGCCGACGCCGCGACCTGCGCGGCCGTCGCCTTCGCGGGGTCGTAGGAGACCGTCAGATGCGCGCCGTGCTGCCGCTTGAACGCCTTGTCGTACGGGCCGTCCACGGTGGCGAGCAGGCCCAGCGCGAGCACGACCGTCCCGGTGGAGACCAGCAGCACCAGCGAGATGATGGACGTTTGCAGCTTGCGCCGCCGCACCGCGAACCGTGCGGCCTGCCACACCGCCTTCACCGGGTCACCTCGGCGGCCACGCGGCCGTCCTCGAACGCGACGACCCGGTCGGCGACCCGGGTGGCCAGCCGCTCGTCGTGGGTGACGATGAGCAGGGTCTGGCCGATCTGGTTGAGGTCCAGCAGCAGGTCCATGACCTGTTCACCGGCCCGCGAGTCGAGCGCGCCGGTCGGCTCGTCGGCCAGCAGCAGGGCGGGCCGGTTCATCAGCGCGCGGGCGACGCCGACCCGCTGCCGCTCCCCGCCCGACAGCACCACGGGGTAGGCGTTGCGGCGATCGGCGATGCCGAGTTCGTCGAGCAGCTCCATCGCCCGGGCCTGCGCCTGCTTCCGCGCGGTGCCGAGCAGCTGGGCGGCCAGCATCACGTTCTCCAGCACCGGCAGGTCGTCGAGCAGGTTGAAGAACTGGAAGACCATGCCGATGCGGCGCCGCCGGTACCGGGCCAGCTCGGCCTCGCCCATCGCCGTGATGTCCTCGCCGCGCACCACCACGGTGCCCGAGGTGGGCCGGTCCAGGCCGGCGATCATGTTGAGGAGGGTCGACTTGCCCGACCCCGACGGGCCCATCACCGCGACGGCCTGACCGGCCTGGATGTCGAGGCTCACCCCGGCGAGCGCGGCCGTCTCGCCGTACTCCTTGCGTACGTCCATCAGCTGGACCATCAGCTCCATGCCGGTGACGGTACGAGCCGCGCCCCCGCCCGCGCGTCGGGTCCTGGGTGTAACTCCGGGGCCGGGTCAACCGAGGGATGTACGGCCGTGAACCGCCAGGATGATGCGCTCCGTCCGGGTCTGGCGGCAGGATGGGCGGATGCTGCCCGCGTGGCTCGTGCCCCTCCTCGCCGCGGTCCCCTGCACATGGGCCCTATGGGAGCGGCGCAGGCGCCGCGCCGAGCTCGGGGCGCGAACCTGGCTGCTGGAACGCGAACGCGAGGGCGCCGCACGCCGGGCCGTCGAAGAGGAGCGGGCCCGGGTGGCCCGGGACCTGCACGACATCGTCAGCCACAGCGTCAGCGTCATGGTCGTGCAGGCGGGCGCGGCCCGGCACGGCGTCGACGGCGAGGCCGAGGAGGCGCTGCTGGCCGTCGAGCGGACCGGCCGGGAGGCGATGACCGAGCTGCGGCACCTGCTCGGGGTCCTCGCGCCCGCCCCGGACGGCGACGGCGAGGCGTTCGCCCCGCAGCCGTCGCTGGCGCACCTGGGGACCCTCGTCGACCGGATCGCGTTCGCGGGCCTGCCGGTCGACGTGCGGGTGACCGGCGAACCGTGCCCGCTGCCCGCCGGGATCGACGCGACCGGATACCGCATCGTCCAGGAGGCGCTCACCAACGCGCTGAAGCACGGCACCTCCGGGGCGACGGCGGAGGTGACGGTGAGTTACGGGACGCGGAACCTGCGGCTGGAGGTGCTCAACACCGGCCCGAGCGTCCTCACCGGGACGGGCCCCGCCCCGCCCGAGGGCAGCGGCGGCCGGGGGCTGGCCGGGCTGCGCGAACGGGTCGCGGTGTACGGCGGCGACCTCGACGCTCGGCGGCGGTTGGGCGGCGGCTACCGGGTGCGGGCGCGGATCCCCCTGGAGCGGCCGTGACCCGGGTGCTGATCGCCGACGACCAGACGCTGGTGCGCGGCGGGTTCCGGATGATTCTCAGCAGGTCCGGGATCGAGGTGGTCGGTGAGGCCGCCGACGGGCTGGAGGCGGTCGCCGCCGCGCGGCGGCTGCGGCCGGACGTGGTGCTGATGGACATCCGGATGCCCGGGATGGACGGCCTGGAGGCCACCCGCCGGGTCCTCGCCGACGACCCGGCGTGCCGGGTGCTGATCCTGACGACGTTCGACCTCGACCGGTACGTGTACTCCGCGCTCGCCGCCGGCGCCAGCGGGTTCCTGCTGAAGGACGTCACCCCCGAACACCTCGTGGCGTCGGTGAAGCTGGTCGAGACCGGGGACGCGCTGCTCGCCCCGTCCATCACCCGCCGCCTTGTCGAGCGGTTCGCCCGCCCCGCCCCGAAGCCCCAGGGCCTGGACGTCCTGACCCCGCGCGAGAAGGAGGTGCTCCGCCTGGTCGGCGGCGGCCTGTCCAACACCGAACTGGCCGCCCACCTCCACCTGAGCGAGGCGACGGTCAAAACCCACGTCACCCGCATCTTCGCCAAACTAGGCCTACGCGACCGAGCCCAGGCCGTAGTGGTCGCCTACGAGACAGGCCTGGTAGTCCCCGGCACCCCCGACTGACCGACCGCGCACCGCCAGGCGGATCAGATCCGAGGAGCCGGACGACTGATGAGGACGGCGAAGCTCTGCCAGGTGAGGGGAGACCCGTGAGGCCGGGTGACCATCTGTTCGACATGGCTGTCGATTTCCGAAGTGTCCAGTCCGCCGGTCAGATCTCTGCGTTCAGGCCGTCGTTCATGGAGCCGAAGGCGTCGCGGACGCATCGGGGCAGCCGTGCCGGATCGCAGTCGGGAAGCCACTGGTCGTAGGCGCAGCGCCATGCGGCGACGCAGAACTCCAGCGCGAGCCGCTGCTGGAGGGTGTCCGGGGTGGCGAGCCGCTGCTTGATCTCGCTCTGGATCTCATCGCAATGCCGCAGGGAGTATCCGTTCAGGGACGGGGACTCCTCGATCAGTCTCAAGGTGGCCGCGAAGCGCGGATGCCAGGTGGCGCCCATACGGTCGAGGGCGACCAGCATCGTGTCGCGGAACACCTCGACCAGGCGCCCTGACTGCTCGCGCTCGTCCAGGGCCGTCAGGAACGTGCTCCACAGTTCCTTGACGGCGGTGAGTGCCACGTCCTCCTTCGAGCGGTAGTTGCGGAAGAAGGTCCGGCGCGACACCTCCACCCGTTCCAGCAGTGCGTCCAGCGGCGTGCTGTCGAATCCCCGCTCCGCGAAGAGCGTCACGGCGGTCTCGGCCAGCGCCTGACGGGTGCGCAGCTTCTTGCGCTCCCTGAGGGAGGCGGGCTGGTCAGGGGGTGGCTGATGGACGGTCGACACCCGGTCAGCATAACCGGACCGCACCAGTAGAGCATGTGCTACGGTGACGCAAATGCCACACTGTGGCACTTTCTTCTGGAGGGACAGACCTGTGCGTGCTCTTGTCGTCGACCACGGCGCCCCGGCGCACCTCACCCTGACCGACGTCCCCGACCCGATACCCGCGCCCGGCGAGGCGCTGGTGCGGGTCGAAGCGGTCTCGCTCAACTACGGAGAGGTGAGCGCCGCCGCCGACCCCAAGGCGCCGGAGGGGACTGTGGTCGGCTGGGACGCGGCCGGTACCGTGGTTCGGGCCGCAGCCGACGGAACGAGCCCCGCGGCCGGCACCCGTGTCGTCACCGTGGGGGTGACCGGCTGGGCGCAACTGCGCGCCGTGCCGGCCGCCCGCCTCGGCGTCGTTCCTGACGATGCGGATCTCGGCGCCGTCAGCACCGTCCCGGTCGCCGGGCTGACCGCCCTTCACGTCCTGCGCCGCATGGGCCAGCTGATAGGTCGCCGGGTCATGGTCACCGGTGCGTCCGGCGGCGTCGGCCGCTACGCGGTCCAGCTCGCCGCCCGTGCCGGGGCCGAGGTGGTGGCGATCAGCCGGAACCCCTCCCAGGCGGACGAACTTCGCGCCCTGGGGGCGCACCAGGTCCACACCGATCCCGCCGCGGTCGAGCAACCGGTGTTCGGCGTGCTGGACAATGTCGGCGGCCGGCATCTGGTGGACGCCTTCAACGCCCTGGAGGCCCACGGCACGCTGGTGAACGTGGGGAGGTCGTCGGGCGCCGACTCCGTCCTCCCCCCGGAGTCCCTGCTGGCTACCGACGGACGGCACGATCGCTCCATCCGAACCTTCTACCTCTACGGAGAGCCGGCCGCGGACTTCTCCGCAGACCTGAGGTGGCTGGCCGCCGAGGTCGCCGCTGGCCGCCTCGACCCCGGCATCACCTGGCGCGGTCCGTGGACCCGTCACACCGAGGCGGCACAGACCCTGCTTGACGGCCGCCTGCACGGCAAAGCGGTCCTCGACATCGCCTGACGCGAAGGAGACGCGGCGCGCCGCGTTCTCATCCAGATCCCCGCACCCGGCACGTGACTCCTGGATCAAGCTCGCTGGCAATCGGGGAGCAGGAGCGTCACTGTCTCTGGCGCCCGGACCCGGATGGCATCAGACGCACGAGGGGTTCCAGCAAGACCTATCAGCACGGACGACGATGCCCGGCCGAAAGCCGGGCGGATCGGCGTCATGCTCGTGACCGTCGTGCGGAGAGCGGCGCGCCAGTTCGCCGATCACCTTGATCAATCGGCAGACCAGCCAGATGCCGTCTTCAAGTTGACGGCACTTGTGGCGCCATCGGTCGGCAGCAGATGACCGCCATAGGTGTGGCCGCCCGGTGCGGCGATCTCGACGCAGTTGCCTTCGCCGCCGCCGCTGTGGCTGCTCTTGCGCCAGTAGGGCGGGGTGGTTATGGCCGTGCGGCGAAGCGGGTGAGGAGGACGGCGAAGGTCTGGCGGGTGAGAGTGACGTGTCCGGCGGCGGGGTTCTTGCTGTCGCGGATGCCGATGAGGCCGTCCAGCCCCGCGACCTCGACGCAATCGCCCTCGTCGGCGCCGCTGCGGGTGCTTTTGCGCCAGTAGGGCGGGGTGGTTATGGCCGTGCGGCGAGGCGGGTGAGGAGGGAGGCGAAGGTCTGGCGGGTGAGGGTGAGGTGTCCGGCGGCGGGGTTCTTGCTGTCGCGGATGGCGACGCGACCGTTGAGAGGGGCGACCTCGATGCATTCGCCCTCGTCGCCGCCGCTGTAGGTGCTCTTGCGCCAGAGGGAGCGGGGCAGCTCAGGAGTGTTCATGATTGCGACGCTATCTCGTCGATGAGTCTCAGCGAAGCGGTCTTGTCCAGAGTGGCCGAAAGCAGCAGCTCAAATGTCTCCACATGCGCTGCGACCTTGTCCTCGTCCTCCACGAAAATGCTCTGGGCGAAATGATCGACCACAGAGACGGTGAGACGGCCGGGCGGCCGCAAGGAGATGAGATGGTGGGGGCTGGCAAGCCATAGATACTTGCTGGCACTGCTGGAGAGCACGCGCAGATCCACGTGATCGAGGCGAGCCACTTCGGCCAGCCTTCGAATCTGTGCTCTCTGGATCTCGGGGTCGCCGCTGACCCGGTTGCTTAGGACCGCCTCCGCGATGATCGGTACGTAACGAGGCGGGTCGGGACGGCTCAGCACCTGCTGGCGTGACACCCGGAAGTCGACAAGCCATTTGGCATTGCGCGGATGCTGGATAGGTCCTGCGGTAATGAGTTCACGGGTGTAGTCGGGGACCTGGAGGAGCCCGGGGACGATGCAGGGCTGGAAGGTGCGGATTTCTGCGGCGTCCTCCTCCAAGCTGGCCAGATCGAGGGCGGCGGCTGAGATGCGGCCCTCGCGCTCGCGTACCCACTTGCCGGGTTTGTGGGTGGCGAGGTGGAGGAGGGATTCGCGGAGGGGGCCGTCGTCGATGCCGTAGAAGTCGAGTAAGTCGCTGAGCTCTTCGGGGGCGATGGCCTGGAGGCCGTTCTCGACCATGCTCATCCAGCCCTGGGAGCGGCCGAAGCGGCGGGCCACGGTGGCGACGGTCAGGTTGTGGTGGTCGCGGGCTTTGCGGAGCGCCGAGCCGATCCGGCGCTGGCGAACGGTGGGGGCGTTCCCGGAAGGCATTCTTCAAGGGTGTCACCGAGTGTGGCGATCCGTACACGGAATGGCGGGCGATTGAACGTTCAGTCGGAGAACGTTCAGGCCCCAGGACACGAGGGCTTCGGGCGGTGAGTGTGGCGGGCGACTCCGAAATGAAGGGAGGCGCCCGATGGGAGCGCCCGAGACGAGAAGGACCCCGCCGCGACGGGAGGCGCCGCCCACTGCGGCCCGGCGTGGAGTGTCGTGGGTGGCGGGGTGATGAGCGGCGAACTCGTCGTGCTCGGCGCGGTGACGCTGCCGGGCGTCCACCGGTCGGTCCGGAACGCGCGGCGATTCCTGCGGGACATGCTGCCGCCGGGCCACCCCGGGCTGGACGACCTGATGACGGTCGGGAGCGAGACCGTCTGCAACGCCATCACCCATACGGCCTCGGGCGACGGCGGCTGGGTGACGTTGAGCCTGCTGGTGGGGGAGGGCGTCCACCGCCTGGAGGTCGCCGACGACGGGGCGGACGGCAGGCGTCCCCGGGTCAAAGCGGAGGACGGTTCCGAGAGCGGGCGCGGGATGCGGATCGTCGAGGCCCTCTCGGATCGCTGGGGATACCGGACGGACGGCGACCGCACGGTGGTGTGGGTGGAGTTCCGGTTCGCGAAATCTTCTGAAAACTCCGACAGGGGGCTGTCGCGGGGATCTTCGACGCTGTTGGCAGCAGCGTTCCAAGGAGGAGATCGATGACCGTTCCCGCGTTCAACACCGTCACGTGGTTCCAGGTGGGCACCGACGCGCCGGAGGAGGCCCGCCACTTCTACGGCGACATGTTCGGCTGGCAGTTCGCGAGCGACCCGAACAGCGAAGGCTACGACCTGGTCAGCTACGCGGGCGCCGACATGCCGTCCGGCGGCATCTCCCACGAGCCGGACGCGTCCCGCAACCACGCGATGTTCCTGGTGCTCGTGGAGGACGTCGACGCCGTCTGCGACCAGACCGTGAAGTCCGGCGGCAAGGTCGCCATGCCGCCGCTGAGCACGGGCAACGGCCTCAAGTTCGCCTACTTGCAGGACCCGTCCGGCAACACCTTCGGCGTCTTCACGCCCGCGTCGTCCTGATGCCGGTACGCGCAAGGGCTCCGGGTGGGACCCCGGGCCCTTCGCGCGAGCCGGTGGTCTCGGCCTGCGTGCCGGACGGGACTCACTTCTCCTGGCGGAAGATGATCGCTGTGCCCAGCGCGGCGTCGGCGGGTACGAAGATCTCGTCGCGACCGGTTCGCGCGACGCGGACACCGTTGTCGTCCAGGATCCGTCGTGTGACGGCGATGTCCCGTACCGACACCGTGCAGGCGGCGAACGCGGGCAGAGCCGCAGGGCGTTCACCGGGGAGCAGGGCACCGAGTGCCGACGAGGTGACGACGGTGACGTTCGCCCGGTCGAAGGTGTGCGTCCGGCCGTTCCGCGCCTGTCCGAAGTAGGCGGCGTAACGCCGCGTCAGATCGGGGAGCGCCTCTTCGTCGACGCACAGGACGCATTCGACCAGCCCGGTCGCGCCGTTGGGGTGGCCGGTGTGCGGCGGAGCGCCGGGCCTCTGGGCCGGGTCGTTCTCGGCGAACCCGACCCTGCCTTCCGGCACCCGTCCGGCAGGCAGGCCGGGCTCGGATATCTCCAGGTAGCGGACCGGTTCCATGCGGGTACTGGTGCGGGTCTCGACGGGGCGCTGGACGGCGTGCACACCGCCGTGGTCGACGCCGGCCGCGGTGAGTCCAGCGGCGACGCCATCGATGTCCGGCGTATCGATGATCATGATGTGCAGGCCCTGGAACCGCCGCAGGAAGGACGCGATGTTGGCGGAGGTGGCCTCGATGGCGGCCAGCAGTCCGGGCAGCCTGGCGTCGGGGACCCGCAGCGGGACCGCGCGGGCCTCGCCGGGCATGCGGCCGGTGCCGTCGATCACGGCCACCAGTTCGATGAAGTTGCGCGGGAACCGCACATGCGCGTTGGCCACGCCGAACGGCTCGGGGGCTCCGCCCGCGACGCGGGGCAGCACGGGGTAGAGCGGAGCCTCCACGGTGAAGCCGAGCCGGTGGTAGGTCTCCATGGCCTGGCCCATGTCTCGCACGATGTGGCCCACGTGGTGCAGGCCGTTGATGTCCTCGCCCATGGTGAGGGCCTCCGAACTTAGAAGGGTCGAGTGGCTGTGCCGTGCGGACGCGTCCGCCCGGTCAGGTCCGGCCGCGACCGCCGCCGGGCCCGCGTGCCGTTCGACGGCCCGTGCGGGCGGCTCCCCGCGCGAACATGAAAGTACACTTTCTTTTGAGAGTCAACTATCAAAAGTTCCTCGGTAGAGTCCACCGCATGGGAGACGGCGGGCTGCGCGAGCGCAAGAAGGCCAGGACGCGGGAGGCGATCCTGCGGGAGGCGTTCAGGCTCTTTCGCGAGCGGGGCTACCACGCCACGACGACCGAGCTGATCGCCGAGGCCGCCGAGGTGTCGCCCGCCACCTTCTTCCGCTACTTCCCGACCAAGGAGCACCTGGTCGTCCTCGACCGCTTCCCGCCTCTCACCGAGGCGCTGGCCGCCCAGCCGCCCGGCGCGCCCGTAGCCGTACTGCGCGGTGCGTTCCGCGACGCGTTCGCCGCCCTGTCGCCGGAGGAGATCGCCGCCGGGCACGCCCGGGAGGTGTTCGCGGCGACCGTGCCCGAACTGCTCGCCGCCAACCTGCGCAGGAGCCCCGGCCTGATCGCGGAGGTGCGCCGGCTCGTCGCCGACAAGGCCGGCCGCGCCCCGGAGGACCCGCGGGTCCGCGACGCCGTCGGAGCCGTCTTCGGGATCGTGGCCATGATCTGGATGCAGTGGGCGCACGAGCCCGGCCTCGCCGGGCCCGCCGAGATAGACGCGGCGCTGGCCCGCCTGGAGAACGGCCCGGACCCGGCATAGCGAGCCGCCCGGGAAGAGCCTGGACGGTGAATGCGGAAGGGCCCCGGGGAGGAGTCCCCGGGGCCCTTCGCGCGTGCCGGTGATCGCGGCCTACACCTCCGCGATCACCCCTCCGGACCTCGGCCTCAGGCGTCGCCGCCGGTGTTGCTCTCGGCGCTGCCGACGCCGCCCGCGAAGACGTCGCTGACCTCGGCGTTCAGCCGGTAGCGCCGGATCGCCTCCGTCAGGGTCTCCGGCTTGATCTCGCCGTGGCGGGCGAGGCGGGTGAGCACCGCGAGGACGATCGACGCGGCGTCCACGTTGAAGAACCGCCGGGCGGCGGCGCGGGTGTCGGAGAACCCGAACCCGTCCGTGCCGAGCGAGGTGTAGTCCCCGTGCACCCACGGAGCGATCTGGTCGGGCACGGCGCGCATGTAGTCCGACACCGCGACGATCGGCCCGGCGACGTTGTCGAGGACCCGGCTGACGTACGGGACGCGCTGGTCGGCGTCGGGGTTCAGCAGGTTCCAGTCGTCGCACTCGCGGGCCTCGCGGGCCAGTTCGTTCCACGACGTGGCCGACCACACGTCCGCGGCGACGCCCCAGTCCTCGGCGAGCAGCCGCTGCGCTTCGAGGGCCCACCGGCCGCCGACGCCGGAGGCGAGGATCTGCGCCCGGGGCGCCTCGCCGTTCCCGGAGGCGACCTCCGGGGCCGCCCTGTGCCGGTACAGCCCCTTGAGGAGTCCGTCGACGTCGAGGTTCTCGGGCTCGGCGGGCTGCTGGTACGGCTCGTTGTAGACGGTGAGGTAGTAGAAGACGTCCTCGCCGTTGGGGTGCTCCTCGGACGACCCGTACATGCGCCTCAGCGCGTCCTTCACGATGTGGGCCAGCTCGAAGGCCCACGTCGGGTCGTAGTGGACGCACGCGGGGTTGGACGCCGCGAGCAGCGGGGAGTGGCCGTCGGCGTGCTGGAGGCCCTCACCGGTGAGCGTGGTGCGGCCGGCGGTGGCGCCGAGCAGGAACCCCCGGCCCATCTGGTCGCCGAGCGCCCACATCTGGTCGCCGGTCCGCTGGAACCCGAACATCGAGTAGAAGATGTAGACCGGGATCATGTGCTCGCCGTGCGTGGCGTAGGAGGTGCCCGCCGCGATGGTGGAGGCCATCGACCCCGCCTCGCTGATGCCCTCGTGGAGCATCTGGCCGCTTTCGGCCTCCTTGTACGACAGCAGCAGCTTGCGGTCCACGGCGTCGTAGGTCTGCCCGTGCGGCGAGTAGATCTTGGACGTGGGGAACAGCGAGTCCATGCCGAACGTGCGGTACTCGTCCGGGGCGATCGGTACGAACCGGGCGCCGATGTTCTCGTCCTTGATCAGGTCCTTGAGCAGCCGGACGAACGCCATGGTCGTCGCGATGTTCTGCTTGCCGGACCCCTTCTTCAGCTCGCTGTAGACGGGGTCGCCGGGCAGCTTGAGCGTCTTGGCCCGCACGACGCGCTTCGGCAGGAACCCGCCGAGGGCGGCGCGGCGCTCGCGCATGTACTGGATCTCTTCGGAGTCCTCGCCCGGGTGGTAGTAGGGCGGCAGCGGCGCCTCCAGGGCCGAGTCGGGGATGTCCAGGTACAGGCGGTCCCGGAACTCCTTCAGCTCGGCCTTGGTGAGCTTCTTCATCTGGTGGGTGGCGTTGCGGGCCTCGAAGTCCGAGCCGAGCGTCCAGCCCTTGATGGTGTGCGCGAGGATCACGGTCGGCTGCCCGACGTGCTCGCGGGCCGACTTGAACGCCGCGTACACCTTGCGGTAGTCGTGCCCGCCGCGCGACAGCTTGCGCAGGTCGTCGTCCGACAGATGCTGGACGATCTTGCGCAGTCGCGGGTCGTCGCCGAAGAACTTCTCCCGGATGTACTCGCCGGACTCGACGGAGAACGTCTGGAACTGGCCGTCGGGCGTCGTGTTCATCTGGTTGACCAGGACGCCGTCGACGTCCTGCGCGAGCAGCGGGTCCCAGTCGCGGCCCCAGATGACCTTGATGACGTTCCAGCCGGCGCCGCGGAAGAACGACTCCAGCTCCTGGATGATCTTCCCGTTGCCGCGCACCGGGCCGTCGAGCTGCTGGAGGTTGCAGTTGACGACGAAGGTGAGGTTGTCGAGCTCCTCGCGGGCGGCCAGGCCGATCGCGCCGAGCGACTCGGGCTCGCCCATCTCGCCGTCGCCGAGGAACGCCCACACGTGCGAGCGGGACGTGTCCTTGATCTTGCGGTTGTACAGGTACCGGTTGAACCGGGCCTGGTACACCGAGTCGATCGCGGTCAGGCCCATGGACACCGTGGGGAACTCCCAGAAGTCCGGCATGAGCCGCGGGTGCGGGTAGGACGACAGGCCGCCGCCGGGGTGCGAGTGCTCCTGCCGGAACCCGTCGAGCTTCTCCTCGGGCAGCCGTCCTTCGAGGAACGCGCGCGCGTAGATGCCGGGAGCAGCGTGACCCTGGATGAACACCTGGTCACCGGACTCGCCGTGGTCCTTGCCGCGGAAGAAGTGGTTGAACCCGACCTCGTAGAGCGAGGCGGCGGAGGCGTAGGTGGCGATGTGGCCGCCGACGCCGAGCTCGGGGCGGTTCGCCCGCGACACCATGATCGCGGCGTTCCACCGGATGTAGGCGCGGATGCGCCGCTCCACGTGCTCGTCGCCGGGGAACCAGGGCTCCGACTCCGGCGGGATCGTGTTGATGAAGTCGGTGCTGCGCAGGCCGGGCACCCCGACCTGGAGCTCGCGCGCCCTTTCCAGGAGCCGCAGCATCACGTAGCGCGCCCTGCCGCGGCCCTCGGTCTTGATGACCGTGTCCAGCGACTCCAGCCACTCCCGGGTCTCGTCCGGGTTGATGTCGGGCAGCTGGCTCGGCAGCCCGTCGCTGATGATCGAAAAGCGTTGACGTCCGGAAGCCACGGGGTCCCCTCTGTCCTTACCGTCTGTGCAGGTCAGACCTGGGCCGCCGCGCGGGAGGCCGCCGGTCCCGGCAGACTGTTCGTCGCCTTGGTTCGTGATCCATCGTCGCCGGTTATCACGGCTAACGCATCTCTACCAACCAGTAACCATCCTCCCCGGTCAGGGCGGGGACCGACCCGGCCGGAACCGCCTTTTTCACTCGGCCGTGAGATTTCCTCCGGCGGGGTGCGGGGAACGTATGAGGCGGGGAGCGAACGAATGCTCACATGCCCGGCGCGGTCCGTCCCGGCGGGCCGGGGAGCTTGGGGGTAAAAGGATGAACGGGAAGATCGGAGACCGGCTGCACGTGCACGGCAACGTGGTGGGGCAGCCCGACCGGACCGGCGAGATCATCGAGGTGCGGGGCCCGGACGGCGGCCCGCCCTTCCTGATCCGCTTCGACGACGGCCACGAGGGGCTGGTGTACCCGGGGCCCGACGCGGTCATCGAGCCGCGCGCGAAGGCGTCCCGCTAGGTGCGCGGCGCCGGCCGCGGATCCGTCCGGGCGCGGATGCGTCCGGGGCCGCGGATGGGGTAGACACGGGGTCATGGAGAGCACCGTGGTCCGGGTGGCCACCGGTACCGGCGAGGCCGTGCACGACATCACGGCGGAATGCGAGCGGTTCGCCGCCTCGGCGGGCGGCGACGGGCTGCTGCACGTCTTCGTCCCGCACGCCACCGCGGGCGTGGCGCTCATCGAGCTGGGCTCCGGCAGCGACGACGACCTGCTGGCGGCCCTGGGCGACCTGCTGCCCGCGGACGACCGCTGGCGGCACGCGCACGGATCGCGGGGGCACGGGCGCTCGCACGTGATGCCCGCGCTCGTGCCGCCGTACGCGACCCTGCCGGTCGTGGGCGGGCGGCTCGCGCTGGGGACGTGGCAGTCTGTGGCGCTGGTCGACCTCAACGTCGACAACCCCGACAGGCAGGTTCGGTTGTCCTTTCTCAAAGGATGAGCGCAGCGAACCGGGGGGTGTGGGGGGTCGTCCCCCCACAGGGTTCAGGATGAGCGCAGCGAACCGGGGGGTGTGGGGGTCGTCCCCCCCACAAGGAGCAGAGATGAGTAGCGTGGGGGCTGTCGGGGGTCGTCTTCCTTCACAGTGCGGGAATGAGCAGCGCGAACCCCTCCGGGGGTCACCGTGGGTGGGCGTCCTGTGACGGGGATCTTCGTAATCGGGCCAATGGGGCCACCAAAAGCCGGGAAGACACTTGCGCAAGGGGCCCACACTTGTGTGGACTGTCCCGCAAACACCGCACAGGTGCGGACGGGCCACCCGTCCCGGGGGGCCGAGAGCCATACGGGCACGGACCGTGCGGACTGACGACAATGGGAGGACTTTCGTGAGCGCGACCGCGGGTCAGGCGCAGTCTGAGCGCAGCCTGGCCGAACGGCTCGGCCTGAAGGCGGGCCAGGTGGTGCAGGAGATCGGCTACGACGAGGACGTCGACGAGGAGCTCCGCCGCTCCGTCGAGGAGCTCACGGGGAACGAGCTGGTCGACGAGGACTACGAGGACGTGGTCGACATCGTGCTGCTGTGGTGGCGCGAGGAGGACGGTGACCTGTTCGAGGGCCTGACCGATGCCATGATCCCGCTGACCGGGGGCGGCAACATCTGGCTGCTGACGCCGAAGGCGGGCCGCGACGGGCACGTCGAGCCGAGCGACATCGGCGAGGCGGCGCAGACCGCCGGCCTCTCGCAGACCAGCAGCGTCAGCGCCGCCAGGGAGTGGTCCGGCACGCGGCTGGTCGCGCCCAAGGGCCACAAGTAGAGCCGGGGCTGGAGACGATTTGTCGGTCAACGTAGGCGACGCCGCGCCGGACTTCGAACTGAAGGACCAGCACGGCGCCCCGGTGAAGCTGTCGGACTTCCGCGGCGGCAGGAACGTCATGCTCGTGTTCTATCCGCTGGCGTTCAGCGGCGTCTGCACGGGAGAGCTGTGCGCGCTGCGCGACGAGCTGTCGAGCCTCGTCGCGGGGGCCGGAGCCGACGTGCAGGTGCTCGCGGTCTCGGTCGACTCGATGTTCGCGCTGCGGGCCTGGTCCGACCAGGAGGGCTTCAGCTTCCCGCTGCTGGCCGACTTCTGGCCGCACGGCGGCACGGCGCAGCGCTACGGCGTGTTCGACGAGACCAAGGGCGTGGCGCTGCGCGGCACCTTCATCATCGACACCGAGGGCGTGGTCCGCTGGAAGGTCGTGAACGCGATCCCGGACGCACGCGACATCGACGAGTACCGCAAGGCGCTCGCCGGGCTCTGAGCGAAACGGACCGGTTCCGGCACACCTCACGGCCCTCGGGACCGGGTGGCCGGAACCGGCCCCCGCACCCCTGGAGGTGTGATGCCCTGCTTCCGCTGCGGGGCGCGGCAGACCGACCCCGTGCGCGGCGCGAGCCCGTGGAAGCGCGGGGTCCGGGCGGACCACCAGGTCCTGATCTGCCCCCGGTGCCAGGCCGTCCACGACTGGGCGGACGCCCTGGACCGCTGCTCGGAGTGCGGCTCGGCCGCGCTGGTCTGCCGGCTCGGCGAGGTGGAGTGCCGCGACTGCGGCCACACCCGTGACGCCGTCCGGGACGAGCCGGGCACGGCCGATCTCGTGCATTCGGGCGCCCAGCCTCCCGCCGACGGCGGCCTTTCCGAGGAGGTCGCCGCGGCGCTGTCGCGCGTCCTGAAACGGGGCCCGGCCGCCTGAGGGGCACGCCGTCCCCCCGGACGGAGGTCCTGACGTGGCCTGACCTGGCCCTTCACCGGGCATATCGGGCTTGACGCGGCATTTTGCCCGGTGCCACGCTTCGCGAATGCCGATCGTGCTGATGCGCCTGGTGCACCGGATCACCGGGCGGACGTGGCGCGCGCCCGCGCTCGTCCTCCTCACGGCCTTCGCGGTGGGCTGGCTGCTCATCGCGGTGTTCGAGGAACCGGGCGCCGACATCAAGAAGCCCCACGAGTACATCTGGTACTTCCTGGTCAGCGGCACGACCACCGGCTACGGCGATCTGTCCCCGACCACGGTCGGCGGCCGGGTCGGCGGCGTGCTCATCATGATCGCCGGGCTCACCGCCGGGCTGGTGATGTTCGCCGAGCTGACGCTCTGGATGGGGAAGGGACGCATGATGAGGGCCAACGGCCAGGCGCGGCTGCACCGGCGGCGGCACATCGTGATCGTCGGTTACGAGCGGGACGGGCTGGTCGCCATCATCCGCCAGCTGCGCGCCGACCCGCAGTTCGCGAAGACGCCGGTCGTGACCGTCTTCTGGCCGGGCGAGCTGGCGGGGGAGAACCCCGACCCTGAGCTGTACGACGTCATCGCGTTCGACGACACCGCCTTCGAGCGGGCGTGCCTGGAGCACGCCCGGACGGTCCTGGTGGTCGGCCGCACCGACGACGAGACGGTGCGGGTGATGCTGACCGTCGAGGCCTACCTGCGGCGCAACGGCGACCCGGCCGTCCACCTGCTGGCGGGGGTGCACGACGGCGGCCGGCGGGCCGAGATCACCGAGGCCCTCCGGCTGGTCGGCGAGAACATCGAGCCGGTCGACATCGACGATCCCGCGGTGACCGCGGTCGCGATCCGCAACCCGGGCATCGCCGCGATCTACCACAACCTGGCCAGCACGCTCGACAGCGACGGCACCCTCTACCGCGTGGACATCCCCGAGGACGCCGGCGAGTGGCCCCGCCTGGACGTGGCGATCTCCCTGCTGCGCCGGGGGAGCACGCTCCTCGCGGTGGGCGACTCGCACCGCCCGGACGCCCGCTTCCGCCTGGCGCCCGCCCCCGACGAGAGGATCCGCGGCGGCCAGTCGCTGGCGGTCGTCGCCACCCACCGCCCCGAGATCCCCTGGCACGAGCTGTAGGAGCCGGGAGGACGCCCCTCGCGCTCGCTGAGGGCGCCCTCCCGGCGGCCGCGGGCGCGCGGCCCGGGGCACAGGTCCAGGCCCCGGGGCCTCCCCGCGCGCACGCGGAGTCTCACGCTTGTGGGGGGCGACCCCCCACGCCCCCCGGTTCGCTTCGCTCAAGCTGCTTGCCGCTGGTCGGCGTCCAGCAGGTGGTACAGCAGCAGCAACTGGGTGATGGCGAGCGGGTCGCTGGTGCCCGTGTCGCCGATGCGGCCGAGGGCGTCCGGGTCGGGCAGGGCGGTGCCGGCCCGGGGGCCCAGGCGCTCCCAGATGGCCTTCTTGACCACCTGCGACTCCTCCGGCGAGACGTAACCGTGGACGTGCAGCGCGTCCACGGGGCGGCCGTCGGTGTCGCGGTGGAGGCGCAGGTGCATGGCGGTCCCGGTGTCGCCTGGCCCGCTCTCCAGGACGCCGGCGAGCTCGGGGTGGTCGATGGTGGGGCGCAGCAGCAGCTCGGCCGACAGCGGGGTGCCGGGCGGGTCGAGGCGCCCGGCGACGGGCGCGAACCGGACGACGATGTCGGCGTGCTTGCGCTGCGGGCGGATGTAGGCGGCGCTCTCGGGCTCGCGGCGCGCCAGCTCCGCCTTCACCTGCTCGGGGCTGTAGCCGCGCTTGTCGCAGTCGCGCCGGACCTTCCAGGAGTGGCGCAGCGGCTCGGGCGGGTCGAGGTAGACGGTGATGTCGAAGCAGGCCCGCGCGAGCCGGGTGTGCAGCGGGAGCAGCCCCTCGACGATCACGAAGTCGCGGGGCTCGACCAGTTCCGGCCGGACGAGCTCGCCGGTCGCGTGGTCGTAGACCGGTTTCAGGATCGGCTCGCCCATCGACAGCAGCTGGAGGTGCTGCTCCATGACGTCGATGTGGTTGCAGTCGGGGTGCAGGGCCGTGAACGGCTTTCCGGCCCGCTCGGCGCGGTCGTAGCGGTGGTAGTCGTCCACGCAGACCGCCGTCATCCGGTCCGCCCCCAGGCACCGCACAAGCCCCCTGGTCAGGGTGGTCTTGCCCGCCGCGCTGTCCCCCGCGATGGCGAGCATGACGGGGCGGCGGCCCGACCCGCGCGCCCGGAGCATATGCACGATCCGATGGGGCACTGACTCCTCCGTTCTGCGGAATCCGGTTTTCGCTGTGCAGCGTAGGCCGGTCGGCGCGGCGGCTCGTCCCCCATTCAGGGGAGAGCGGGGGTGAAACCGCAGGAGGCCCGTCTCGATGGGGGCTACTGGTGAGTAGCTTTGGTTGTTATCGTGCCGGGATGGGTGTCCCCGTACGCGTCGTCCTGGTCGACGACCACGAGATGATCCTCGCCGGGCTGACCGCGATGCTGGCCGGGTTCCCCGGCCGGGTGCGCGTCGTCGGGCAGGCGGGGACGGGGGACGAGGCGGCCCGGCTGGTCACCACGCTGCGCCCGGACGTCGTCCTGCTGGACGTGCGGCTCGGCCCCGAGAGCGGCCTCGACCTGTGCCGCCTCATCACCGGGCGCGTCCCGGAGGCCCGCGTCGTGTTCCTGTCGGTGTACGACGACGAGCAGTACGTCTTCGAGGCGCTGCGCGCGGGGGCGGGCGGCTACCTGCTCAAGCGGGTCGACGGGCCGGAGCTGGTCCGGCGGCTGGAGGAGGTGGCGCAGGGCGAGACGGTCATCGACCCGACGCTCGCCGGGCGGATGGCGGTGACCGCGGCGCGGCTGACCCGCGGCGAGTTCTGGCCGGGCGCCAACCGCGGCCTCACCCAGCGCGAGAGCGAGGTGCTGTCGCTGCTGGTGGGCGGCCTGTCGAACAAGGCGATCGCCGCGCGTCTCGTGCTCGGCGAGGAGACGGTCAAGAGCCATCTGCGCGCCCTGTACCGCAAGCTGGAGGTGGCCGACCGGTCGGCGGCGATCGCCGTGGCGCTGCGCGAGGGGCTGTTCCGGTGACCGGCCCGCGGCCGCTCGAACTGCTCGCCGGGCGCGGGAGCGACCTGCTCGTGCGCGTCGCGGGCGTGGCCTGCTCCGACCGCGAGCTGCCGCGGATGGCCGAGAAGCTGGCCGAGCTGGTCGTGCGGTCCGCCCGGACGCTGACGTTCTGCGACGTGTACGTCCTGGACGACGAGGAGCGCGTCCTGGAATGGCGGGGCGCGCCCGTCCCGCTGGGGGAGGGCGAGATCGGCCGGGTCGCCGCCCACGGCCGTGCCCGCGCCCACCCGGACGGGCGGGGCGCCGCGATCCCCGTGCACGGCGACGGCATCGTGATCGCCGTCGTGGACGTCCGGTCCGCCGGGCCGTGCCCGCCCGACGACGTCGCGCTCGCCACCGCGCTCGCGGGCCTGTTCGCGCCGGTGCTGTCGTCGTGCCGGCGGCTGCGGACCGCGCGCGAGCGTGAGCACGCGGCCGAGCGGTTCGCCGAGCGGGCCGTGGAGGCGCAGGAGGCCGAGCGGTCGCGGCTGAGCCGGGAGATCCACGACGGCATCGCCCAGCGGCTCGCCAGCCTCGGCTTCCACCTGTCGGCGGCCGAGCGGGCGCTGCCCGAGCACCATCCCGAGGGGCTGGCGCAGATCATGATGGCGCGCCGGCTGTGCGAGCTGGCCGCCGCCGAGACCCGCGCGGCGATCGGGGGGCTGCGCCCGCCCGTCCTGGACGACCTCGGCCTGTCGGCGGCGCTCGCCACCCTCGCCCGGGAGGCCGGGGACGGCTCCGGCGCGCCGGGCGCGCTCGACGTGACGGTGACCGTCGAGGGCGAGCTGGAGGACGAGCTTCCCGACCACGTGCAGACCGCGCTGTACCGGATCGCGCAGGAGGCGGTCGGCAACAGCCTGCGGCACGCGTCGGCGAGCCGCGTCGACCTGCTGCTGGAGCACTCCACCGACCGGGTGCGGCTGGAGGTGGCCGACGACGGGTGCGGCTTCTCGATGCGGGACGTCCTCGCGCGGGGCGGCCGCGGACGCCGCCCCGACTCCTACGGGCTGCGCGGTATGCGGGAGCGGGCCGAGCTGCTCGGCGGGCGGGTCGCGGTGACGAGCCGGCCCGGCGTCGGGACGACCGTCGAGGCCGTCATCCCCATCCCCGGCCGCCGTCCCTGAACCCGGGACTCAGCCCGCGTCGAGGACGCGGAACGTGATCCCGGCCTTGACGAGCCGGTCGACCAGTGCGTCGCCCATCGCGGCGGCCGTCGTGACCTGCCCGGACGTCGCGGGCAGATCGTCGTGGGCGAGGCACAGCGCCGACTCGGCGAGCATCTTCGCCGTCTCGGTGTACCCGGGGTCGCCGCCCGCGACCTCGGTCACGACGCGCCTGCCGCCGCCCTCCCCGACGAACTTCACGCTGAACCAGTTGCGGGCGCGCCGCTCCTCGGACGGCCCGTCGCCGGGCGTGCGGAGCCGCAGCAGGAGGCTGCGGGTCGGCGGGAGCGCGGCGAGGGCGAGCAGGGCGCCCGAGCCCGCCGCCATCCCCGCCGCGGTCGCGAGCCGCTTGACCGCGACGTAGTGGCCGTAGGAGAAGTCGGGGCCGTACCGGTCGAGGGCCGCGGCCGACCGGACCACGATCTGCGGGTCGATGGTGGGCAGCGGCAGCGTCCAGCCGCCCCCGACACGGGCCTTCGGCGCCGGGCGCCGGGAGATCCGCACGCTGCGCCCGGCGGGAGGCTCCTCCACCTTGCGGCGCTCGCGCTCGGCGCGCACCATGCCGGCGGCGTCGCCGAAGATGCCGACGGCCGAGTGCAGGGTGCCGCCCGAAGCGTCCCCGCGCACCCGCAGGAACCCCTCGACGTGCAGGGGGACGCCCTCCGGGAGCTGCTTGACCGTGAAGTACACGCCGAGGTCGTGCGGGATCGAGTCGAACCCGCAGGCGTGCACGATGCGGGCCCCGCTGCGCACCGCGGCGTCGTGGTACTTCACGTACATCCGGTCCACGAACGTGGGCTCGCCGGTGAGGTCGACGTAGTCCGTGCCGGCGCGCGCGCACGCCGCCACCAGGGGCTCGCCGTACTTCACGTAGGGGCCGACCGTCGTGATGACGACCCGTGCCGACTCCGCGATCTGCTCGATCGACGCCGCGTCGGTGGTGTCGGCGTGCAGCAGCGGCAGCTCGGCGCACGCCGGGTCCAGCTCGGCCAGCCGGTCGCGCACGGCCGCCAGCTTCGCCTGGTTGCGGCCCGCCAGCGCCCAGCGCGTGCCGGGAACGGCGTGCCGGGCGAGGTACTCGGCGGTGAGGGCGCCGGTGAAGCCGGTGGCGCCGAACAGGACGACGTCGTACGGGCGGTCGGCGGTCATGGAGGCCCCTTTCACGGTTCCGAACACGATTCTGACGCGATCGAGGCCGTTCATGCGCGCCGGAGCGCCGATGTGAGGGACCGCACTGTGAGGGACCGCACGGTGGGCCGCTCCCTGAGGGACCGCGTTGTGCAGACCGCACCTGCGAAGGGCCGCGCTCCTCTAGGGTTGCTCCGATGATGCGCATGGTGACGGTGTGACAGGGCTCGCCGTGGCGATGGACGTCGTCGCCGCGGGCTTCCTCCTGAGCTTCGTGGTCCTGCTGGCGCGCCGGAGCACCGCCCCGTCCGGCGAGGGCGGGCGGGCGGTCGCGATGATCCTGATCGCCGTCAGCCTGGGCCTGCTGTCGGTGTCGCTGTGGAGCCTGCCCTAGCCGTCGCGGAGCCCGCGGCCGCCGGCCGCCAGCCGGGCGCTTCCAGCAGGTGCCGGACGAACAGCAGCGTCGTCGCGGTCGGCACCGCGCCCGCCACCGCGTGCCACGGCCGGTCCAGCGGCATCCCCGGCGCGTCGATCACCACGAGCCGCCCGGCGTCCAGCTCCGCGCCGACGGCGTCCCGCGAGACCAGCGCCGCGCCGAGCCCCGCCGCCGCGCCCGCGATCACGGCGCCGTTGGAGCCGAGCACGAGCCGCGGCGGCGCCGCCTCCCGCTCGGCCAGGTAGGCGTCCGCGCTCGCCCGCGTCCCCGACCCCGGCTCGCGCATCACCCACGGCGTGCGGGCCAGTTCGAACCCCGCCGCGAGCTCCGGCGCGCCCACGACGACCAGCTCGTTCGGCCGCCTGGCCAGCACGGTCGCCGCGACGCCGGCGGGCGGGCGGCCCGCCAGCACGAGGTCGGCCTCGTGCGCGGCCAGGCTGCTCCACACCTGGCGGCGCGGCCCCACCTCCAGGGCCAGCTCCACGTCCGGCCAGCGCGCCCGGAACGAGGCCAGCAGCTCGGGCAGGACCTGGTCGGCGGCCGTCGTCACCGCCGCCAGCCGCAGCGGCCCCCGCCCCGGGGATCGCGGCGGAGGCCGGGCCGGCCGCCGTGACGATGAGCGCGGTCGCCGCCGAGGCCGGGACGTCCGTCGGCCGGATCCAGCACTACTTCCCC
>NZ_JBFARL010000137.1:0-22669 GCF_040674655.1 Actinomadura sp. NPDC049753
GCCCGGGCGGCATCTACTCCCGGCTGGAGGAGGCGGGCTACCGGATCACGTTCGAGGAGACGGTGACGTGCCGGCTGCCCCGCCCGGACGAGCAGGAGGTCCTGGAGATCAAGCCCGACCAGCCCGTCCTGACGCTGTGGCGCCGCGCCCACGACCAGCGCGACCGGGTCGTCGAGGCCACCCACCGGGTGGTGGTCGGCGACCGGCACGAGCTCGTCTACCGCTACGGGGCGGGCGTGTGAGCGGCGAGGAGCGGCCCGCCGTGCGCCAGGTCGCGTCGCGGGTCGTCTACGAGAACGCCTGGATGGTCGTCCGGGAGGACGAGGTCGAGCGGCTGGACGGCTCGCGCGGCATCTACGGGGTGGTCGACAAGCCCGACTTCGTGCTGGTCATCCCGGTGGAGGGGGACGGGTTCCACCTCGTCGAGGAGTACCGGTACCCGATCGGCAGGCGCACGTGGAGCTTCCCGCAGGGCTCGGCCCCCGGCCGGCGCGAGGCCGACCCGGAGGAGCTGGCCCGGCGGGAGCTCGCCGAGGAGACCGGGCTGCGCGCCGGGACGCTGCGGCGCCTCGGGTACCTGAACTGCTCGCACGGGACGAGCGGTCAGGGCTTCACCGTCTTCGTCGCGTCCGACCTGGAGGCCGGGGAGGCCGACCGGGAGCCGGAGGAGCAGGACATGCGGCAGAAGTGGGTGACGCGGGAGGAGTTCAAGGCGCTCGTCCGGGACGGCCGCATCACCGACGACTCGACCCTCGCCGCGTACGCCCTGCTCACCATGGATTCGACCGGGTAGCGGGGTCCGGGGGGATCACCACCCGGATGCGGCAGCCGCTCGGGGTGTCCATGACGGTGATGTCGCCGCCGTGCAGTTCGGTGGCCCAGTTCGCGATGGCGAGGCCGAGCCCGGTGCCGCCGCCGGGCGTGCCGGCGGCGGAGGCGGAGCCGCGGGAGAAGCGCTCGAACACGCGGGCGCGCTCCTCGGGCGGGATGCCGGGCCCCTCGTCGGCCACCTCGACGACCAGTCCGCCGGGCGGGTTAGCGGGACGGGCCGTGACCGTGACGGGGCGGCCGTCGGGGCTGTGCCGGGCGGCGTTGTCGAGGAGGTTGGCGACGACCTGGTGGAGGCGGTCGCGGTCGGCGGCGGCGTGCAGGCCGGGCGTGACGTCCGGCTCGAACACGGCCTCGGGGCGGCCCGCCCGCGCCTCCGCGACGACGTCGGCGACGAACGCGGCGATGTCGATGTCGGTCACGTCGAGCGCCGCCGCGCCCGCCTCGACCCGCGACAGGTCAAGCAGCTGGGTGACGAGGCGGCCGAGCCGCTCGGTCTGGTCGAGGGCCGTCTCCAGGACGTCCGGCGTCGCGGGGGTGACGCCGTCGGCGACGTTCTCCAGCACGGCCCGCAGCGCGCTGATGGGGGTGCGCAGCTCGTGGGAGACGTTCGCGACGAACTCGCGGCGCTGCCGGTCGACCTCGGCGAGGTCGGCGGCCATCCGGTTGAACGCCTGCGCCAGCTCCCCGACCTCGTCGCGGGAGGTGGCGCGCACCCGGCGGCTGTAGTCGCCGCGCGCCATCGCCCGCGCCGCCGCGGTCATCTCGCGCAGCGGCGCGGTCATGCCGTGGGCGAGCAGCTGGGTGACGACCAGCGAGAGGAGCACGCCGACCGGCATCGTCTGCCGGGCGCGGAATCCGAAGGGGTACCCCCACAGCACGATCAGGACGGCGACGCACGCGGTCACGACGACCACGACGCCGAACTTCACCTTGATCGACTGGAGCGGGTCCAGCGGCCGGGGCAGCCGCGCCCACAGCCGGCGGGCGAACCGGGCGCCCTCGGCGGTCACGGCGCGGCCTCCAGGCTGTAGCCGACGCCGTGCACGGTGCGGATCAACTCCTGGCCCAGCTTGCGCCGCAGCGCCTTGACGTGGCTGTCGACGACCCGGGTGCCGGAGGCGTCCGCCCAGTCCCACACCTGCTCCAGCAGGACGGCGCGGGTGAGCACCGCGCCGCGGTTGCGCAGCAGGCAGGCGAGCAGGTCGAACTCGGTCGGGGTGAGGTGCACCTCGCGCCCGTCGCGCCGCACCCGGCGGGCCCGCTGGTCGACCTCCAGCTCTCCGACGCGCACCGGGCCGTCCCCGGTGTCCATCGAAGGTCGCTCGACGCGGCGCAGCACGGCGCGGATGCGCGCCACCAGCTCGCGCATGCTGAACGGCTTGGTCACGTAGTCGTCGGCGCCGACGCCGAGGCCGACGAGCAGGTCGGTCTCGTCGTCGCGCGCCGTCAGCATCAGCACGGGCACGGGACGTTCCGCCTGGACCCGGCGGCAGACCTCGAGGCCGTCGAATCCGGGCAGCATCACGTCCAGCACGATGAGGTGCGGCTCGTACGCGCGGGCGCGTTCGACGGCCGACGGCCCGTCCCCGGCCGTCTCGACGCCGAACCCTTCGGCCGCCAGCCGGTCGGCCACCGCCCGCGCGATCGTCGGCTCGTCCTCCACGACGAGGACGCGCGTGTCGTGTGCACTCACGCCACCCGACTCTAGAAGGCCGGTTTGCGGAGGCAAGGTGTGATTTGTGCGGGAGCTGTGAAGATCTTCGGGTTACCAGGTGTGCACGGGCTCGTTGTCGCGCAGGTGCTCGACGTAGGCGCGGGTCATCATGCGCAGGGCGTCGTGGCGGCCGACGCCGTGCTCCTCCTCCAGGGTCCGCACGGTGTCGATCTGCCAGGCGGCCCCGGTCTGGCCGGTGACGCAGCGGCGCTCGATGATGCCGAGGAGGCGGTCGCGGCGGGCGGGGTCGACGCCCCAGCGGTCGAGGCCCTCGTGGGCGAGGGGCAGCAGCTTGCGCAGGACGAGCTCGGCGGCGGGCACCTCGCCCATGCCGGGCCAGTAGAGGGTCGATTCGAGGCCGTCGCGGGCGGCGCGGTGCAGGTTCTCCTCGGCGGTGGCGAAGGACATGCGGGACCAGACGGGACGGTCCTCCTCGGCCAGCATCCGGACGACGCCGTAGTAGAAGGCGCCGTTGGCGACGACGTCGGCGACGGACGGCCCGGCCGGCAGGACGCGGTTCTCCACGCGCAGGTGGGGGCGGCCCTTCACGACGGCGTAGATGGGACGGTTCCAGCGGTAGATCGTTCCGTTGTGGAGGGTGAGCTCGCCGAGTTCGGGGATGCCGCCCTGGTCGAGCACCTCGCGGGGGTCCTCCTCGTCGCACAGCGGCAGCAGGGACGGGAAGTACCGGGTGTTCTCCTCGAAGAGGTCGAACACGGAGGTGATCCAGCGTTCGCCGAACCACACGCGGGGCCGGACGCCCTGGCTCTTCAGCTCGTCGGGGCGGGTGTCGGTGGCCTGCTCGAACAGGGTGATGCGGGTCTCGTGCCAGAGCCGGTGCCCGAACAGGAACGGCGAGTTGGCGCCCATCGCGACCTGGGCGCCCGCGATGGCCTGGGCCGCGTTCCAATAGGCGCCGAACTCGTCGGGGCTGACCTGGAGGTGGAACTGGACGCTGGTGCAGGCGGCCTCGGGGATGATCGTGTCGGTGTGCATGCGCAGCGGCTCGGGGCCGTCGATGGCGATGCGCATCTCCTCCCCGCGGGCGGCGAAGATCTGGTCGTTCAGCATCTTGTAGCGCGCGTTGGCCGACAGGGTCTCCTCGCCGATGTCGGTGCGCCGCAGGGTCGGCAGGATGCCGATCATCAGGAGCCGGCCGCCGACCTCGCGGGCCCGGTCGTCGGCGTGCGCGAGATGGTCGCGGACCTCCGTCTCCAGGGCTCCCGTGCCCTCGCCGCCGAGTTCGCGGGGCGGGATGTTGATCTCCAGGTTGAACTGGCCCAGCTCGGTCGCCCACGCCGGGTCGGCGATCGCCTTGAGCACGTCCGCGTTGCGCATCAGCGGGTCGCCGAGCGAGTCGATCAGGTTGAGCTCGATCTCCAGGCCTATGTGCGGGCGCTCGAAGTCGAACTGGGATTCGCCCAGCATCCGGGCCAGTACGTCGAGGCACCTGCGCACCTTGTCGCGATACCGCCGCCGGTCCTCGCCGCTGATGGCGACCGAAGCCACGTCCCTGCCCATGTGTCCGTCCCTGTACTCCGGAGGGAATCGTCATAAAACGGGATGTCCCAGTAAGCGAAGGTGAAAACACGGCGCGCAGTTTCGGGCTCCCCGTTTCGTGACCGGCCGGTAGCGTGTGTCGTCCTGCCGGGAAGCCGGTACGTCGGTCGTGGAGGACCCATGCGCATGCGCCCCCGGTCCATCCGGGCCAGGGACACGCTCGTCGCCGCCGTGATCGCCGCACTGGTGCTCGGCGTCACCGCGATCGGCGTGGACGTCGCCGTGCGCAGCGCCGTCAAGGCGGATCTGCTGCGCCGGACGCAGGTGGACGCCCGGCGCGTCAGCGGCGGCGTGCGCGACGGGACGCTGGAGGGCGCGATCCGCGACGACTCCCGCGGCCGCGTGCTGATCCAGGTCGTCGAGCCCGGCGGCCGGGTGACGAACGCCACACCCGCCGCAACGGACAGGCCACCGGTGAGCAGACTCTGGCCGCCGAGCAACATGCGGGTGCAGGACTTCACCGAGTGCCGCGGACGGTGGCCGGACCGCGAATGCTTCGTGGCCGAGGCCATCCGCGTGAGCACGGCGCCCGACTCCGTCGTCGTGTACGCGGCCGCACGGCAGCCGTCCTACCTCGTGGACGGCCTGCTGGAGGGGATGCTCTGCTCGGGCGTGCTGCTGCTGGCCGCGGTCGCCGCGGGGATCACCTGGCGCGTCGTCGGGCGCACGCTCGGCCCCGTCGAGGCGATCCGCGCGCAGCTCGCGGAGATCAGCGCCACCGACCTCAGCCGCCGGGTGCCGCAGCCGCCGGGCCAGGACGAGATCGCCCAGCTCGCCCGCACCGCCAACGAGACGCTGGACCGGCTGGAGCGGGCCGTCGCGCGGCAGCGGCAGTTCGCCTCCGACGCCTCGCACGAGCTGCGCACCCCGATCGCCGGGCTCCGGGCCAACCTGGAGGACGCCTCCATGCACCCGGAGGACAACGACCTGCGGGGCGTCATCGCGTCGGCGCTGCGCGACACCGACCGGCTGGAGTCGATCGTCGCCGACCTGCTCCTGCTCGCCCGCATCGGCACCGGCGGGATCGCGGCGCAGGAGCCGATCGACCTGGCCGCGCTCGCCGGCGCCGAGGTCGGCCGCCGCTCGTCCGAGCTGAAGATCGTCGCTGAGCTGGCCCCCGGCGTCGTGGTGCGCGGGGTGCGGATGCAGCTCGTCCGGCTGCTGGGCAACCTTCTCGACAACGCCGAGCGCTACGCCGGGTCGCGGGTGACGGTGGAGGTGGGCAGGCGGGACGGGCGGGCGCTGCTCGTCGTCACCGACGACGGCATCGGCATCGCGCCCGCCGACAGGGAGCGCGTGTTCGAGCGCTTCACCCGCCTGGACACCGCGCGCAGCCGCGGGGCGGGCGGCGCCGGGCTCGGCCTCGCGATCGCCCGCGAGATCGCCCGGGCGCACGGCGGGACGCTGCGGATCGAGGACCACCCGTCCGGCGCCCGGTTCGCTCTGCGCCTGCCCCTGGAATAGCGAAAGGGCCGCCCGGAGGGGCGGCCCTTTCGGCAGTGGCGGGAGCGCTCAGGCGCGGACGGCCTGGATCTCCAGCTGGATGTCGACCTTGTCGCCGAGCAGGGCCTTGTCGCCCTTCAGCGGCACGTTGAACTCGATGCCCCAGTCCTTGCGGTTGATCGTGGTGGCGGCGGAGAACCCGGCGCGGGTGCCGCCCCACGGGTCCTCGCCGACGCCGTTGTACTCGACCGTGAGGGTGATCGGGCGGGTGACGTCCTTGATCGTCAGCTCGCCGTCCAGGAGGTACTCGCCGTCCTGCGCGCGGACGCCCTTGGTCGCGAAGGTCATGACCGGGTGGTTGTCCACGTCCAGGACGTCCGAGGTCCGCACGTGGGCGTCCCGGTCGGCGTTGCGGGTGTCGATCGAGGCGACCTTGATCTCCGCCGTGGCGGTGGACTCCGACAGCTCCTCGGCGATCTGCACGGACCCGGTGAAGTCGGTGAACGTTCCGCGCACCTTGGTCATCAGGTGCCGGATCACGAAGGTGACCTCCGAGTGGGCGGGGTCGATGTTCCAGGTTCCGACGGTCAGCTCGGGGGCGACGGCGGCGATGCTCATGGGATCTCCTCAAATGCTTGAAACTTCAACGAACACGTCGAAGGTTAGTTGAGGGTTCAAACAGATGTCAATCCCCGCTTGTTCCCGGCCGCGCCGCACCGGCCGGCGAAGGCCGCGGAGCACGGACCGCGATTCCTTCCGCACACCGTGCAACCTCCCCGGGGCCTCGCGCGTAGAGAGCGGGCACAGAGGCGTGCCGGAGCCCCTCTCCGGCGGGATCACTTGGAGTTTTTCGTGAGCGACGAACCACCGCGCGCCGCCGGGCGGACGGCCCGGACGGCGGCACCGGCCCTGCTGGTGACCGCCCTGCTCGTGACCGGCTGCGGGGGCGGCCACAAGGGGGCGGCCGCCGGCGCGTCCCCCGCCGGCGGCCTGGAGAAGCTGCCCGAGGCCACCACGTACACGACGCTGGACGACCTGCCGCTGGACGAGGCCCCGTCCGGCAGGAGCGACGGGACCGTGGTGCACCCGAACGACGCCGTCCCCGTGTCGGCGAAGCCGGGCGCGCCCGCCGTGGCGGAGCTGCCGAGCACCCAGCTCAAGGGCCCCACCTGGGTGCCCGTCCTGGAGAGCCGCCCGGGCTGGCGGCGGGTGCTGCTGCCGAGCCGCCCGAACGGCGTGACCGGCTGGATCCCCGACTCCGGCCTCAAGGCCGCGCGCAGCTCCAGCGCCGTCAAGGTGGACCTCGGCGACAGGAAGCTGACCCTGTTCCGGGGCGGCCGCCAGGTCGGCGCCTGGCCCGTGGCGGTCGGCGCGCCGAAGACGCCGACGCCCACCGGACGGACGTTCATGCTCGCCTCGCTCGCACCCGAGAAGCCCACCTACAGCCCGCTGATCCTGCCCGTCGGGGCGCACTCGGCCACCCTCGACACCTTCGGCGGCGGCCCCGGGACGGTCGCGTTCCACGGCTGGCCGACGAAGTCGGTGTTCGGCAAGGCCGTCACGCACGGCTGCGTGCGGGTGCCCGCCGACGCGCTGAAGCAGCTCGCCCAGGTCCCGCTCGGCACCCCCGTCCAGATCACGGACTGACGATCCCGCGATCCACCCGGCCGCACGGCCGGGCGGCCCGAACCCCACCCCATCCCCACGAACACGAACCCCCTGAGGAGAGAACCGTGCGTTTGCAGGCACTCACCAAGTGCGCGGCCGTCGCCGGCGCGCTGGCCCTGCCGTTCGCCCTGTCCGCCGCCCCCGCCTCCGCCACCCCCGGCGGCGCCGGCTCGGCGGTCGCCATCTCCGCCACCGGCTCCGTCGTCGTCCCGCCGACGTCCTCGGTGGCGTCCTCGGCGCAGCGGCCCACCAGCAAGAGCGTCGCGGAGCTGCCCGCCAACCCGCTCGTCCAGGCGCGGCTGCTGAACGGCTCCGCCTGGGCCGGGCACGGCCGCGCGTCCGTCGCCGACCTGCGGGTCGCCAAGCTCGGCCTGTCCGCGCACGCCGTCTCCGCCAAGTGCGAGAACGGCAACGGCGTCTCCCACGTGGTGGGCGCGACGCTCGGCACCCGGGCGCTGAAGCTCGGCGCGACGCCCAACACCACCGTCACCACCGACCTGAAGGGCCTCGGCAACGTCACGGTCACGCTGAACAAGCAGGTCCGCGGGCACGACGGGAACCTCACGGTCACCGCGATCGAGGTGTCGGCGACCCTGGCGGGCAAGACGCAGACGATCAGCATCGCGTCCGCCAGCTGCGGCAAGAGCCGGCCGGGCCAGCCGGGGCAGCCGAGCCAGCCCGGTCAGCCGTCCCAGCCGTCGCAGCCGGGCCAGCCCTCGTCGCCTTCGGCTCCGCCCGGAGAGGCCCCCGCCCCGACCCCGGTCCCCGGCGACCTCCCCGTGACCGGCTGAGCCGAGCCGGCATGAGGCCAGGGTCCGCGCACCGGGTGCGCGGACCCCGGCCTTTCGCGTGCGGGCCCTCAGCCGGCGGGACGCCGGAAGGTCACGCGGTAGTCCTTCGGGCGCCGCCCGGTGTGCTTGGCGAAGAGGGCCGCGAAGGTCCCGGGGTCGCGGTACCCGACCGCGGCGGCGACGGCGGCGACCGTCCGGTCCGTGGTCTCCAGGAGGTGGCGAGCGCGCCGGACGCGGGCCGACTGGAGGTACTCCAGCGGGCTCTGCCCCGTCTCGTGCGCGAAGCGCCGCAGCAGCGTCCGGGTGCTGACGTTGAACGCGTCCGCCAGCGCGGCGAGGTCGTACCGTGCGGCGAGGCTCTGGTCGAGGTGCCGCATGACCCGGCGGGAGAACTCGTGTCCGGGCCGCGGGAGGAGCCGGGCGTCGACGTAGGGGGTCTGGGACGAGCGCGCGTCGTCCACGAGCGCCATCCGCGCGGTCGCCCGCGCCACGCCGGCGCCGCTGTGCCGGCGCACCAGTTCCAGGGCGAAGTCGTACATGGCGCTGAACGCCGCCGTGGTCGTCACGCCCGCGTCGGTGACGACCAGGAGGTCGGGCCGGACGTCGGCGCCGGGGCAGCGCCGGGCCAGCTCGTCCGCGAACAGCCACGCCGTCGTGGCCCGGCGCCGGTCGAGCAGCCCCGCCGCGGCGAGCAGGAACGCGCCGACGCAGATCGAGACCACCGCGCCTCCCGCGGCGGAGTGCGAGCGGACGGCCGCGATCTCCGGGGCCAGCCCGGCGAGCTTCGCGTCCACCTCGAGGCCCGGATGGAGCTCGAACCCCGGCACGACGAGGACGTCGACCTCGCGGAGCGGGGAGGCGGCCAGCGCCACGCCTCCCGAGGCGACGACGCGGCGGCGCGGCGACACCACCGCCACCTCGTAACCGGCGCGATCCGGACCGGCGACGTGCCCGGCCATCGTCAGCAGATCGGGCACGCCGAACACCTCGGACGCGAAGCAGCCCGGATAGGCCAGCACCCCCACCCGCAACGCGCCCACGCCCGCCTCCCGCCGTCGCCCGCGATGGCGAGATTACCCCTGCACATGGCGATCCGGCCTCTCCCGGCGAGGCCTGCCGTCCGGCCACGCTGTCCCCATGAACACCGAGGAACCGGCGAGCGCTGAAAACACCCCCGGCTCTGCCAAGAGCACGGGCGATGACGGCGGCACGGGCGTTGACCAAGCGGCCGGTGTCGGCCAGGGCACCGGTACAGAGGTCAGCGAGCGCCTTGACGATCCGATCGCGGACTTCTCCCGCCGGCACGTGGACGTGGACGGCGTCGTGAAGACCGTCTACGTCGCGGGCACCGGACCGGCCGTCGTGCTGATGCCTGAGATGCCCGGCATCAGTCCGGACGTTCTGCGGCTGGCGCGGTGGGTGCGGGACGCGGGCTTCACCGTCCACGTGCCGTCGCTCTTCGGCCGCGACGGCGCCTACCCCACGGTCGAGGACGGCGAGCGGGTCGTCCGCCGGGCCTGCGTGAGCGCCGAGTTCCGGGCGTTCGCCGGGGGCGGCACCAGCCCCGTCACGGCCTGGCTGCGCGGGCTGGCCCGCCTGGCCCACGCCGGATGCGGCGGGCCGGGCGTCGGGGCGATCGGGCTCTGCTTCACCGGGAACTTCGCCCTGACCATGGCGCTCGAACCGGCCGTCATAGCGCCGGTCGTCAACCACCCGTCGCTGCCGCTGGACGATCCCGCCGGCCTGGAGCTCGGTGACGACGACGCCCGCGCGATCAAGGAGCGCGTCGCGCGCGACGGCCTGACCGTCCTCGCCTACCGCTTCGATGACGACCGGTGGTGCACCGGCCGGCGGTTCGCCGCCTACCAGGCCCTGCTCGGGGACGCCTTCGACGGCCGCGTGCTCCCGGGCGGCGCCGCGAACACCGACCCGCCGCCGTTCTTCCGCGACGTGGTCGCGACCCCCCACAGCGTCGTCACCGCGCACCTCGTGGACGAGGACGGGCATCCCACGCTCCGGGCCAGGGACGAGATCCTCGCCTACCTGACCGAGCGACTGAAGCCCCGGAGCGCCTGAGCCCTAGGGGCCTGTCTCGAAGTGGCCTCGGCCGCAGGCGCGAACGCGTGACCTGGCCGGTGGAGCGAAGTGGGCCGGGACTGTGAAACACAGCCCTAGGACGCGGCGGCCTCGGGGCGGGCGCCGCGGAGCGGGTGCGCGCTGCCTTCCAGCAGGACCTTCGCCACGAGGGCGGGGTCGTCGGCCATGGGGACGTGGCCGCAGCCCTCCAGCCAGACGAAGCGGGCGTCGGGGAGGCGGCGCTGAGCGCGGATGGCCTGGCTGCGCAGGAGCAGGCGGTCCTTCGTGCCCCAGGCGATGGTCACGGGGACGTCGGCGCAGGAGCCGAGGAACCGGGTGGTGCGGCCCGCGCGGAGGGTGGGCTCGAAGCCCGGGGCGTCGCGCATGGCGCGGGCGTCCCCCGCGAGGGTCTCGACGTCCATCAGGTCGGGACGGCCGTAGATCATGCCGAACATGAGCGTGCGGCGGCGCGGGGAGCGGGCCAGCCGGGTGAGGAACGTCTCGGGGACGCGGGCGCCGAGCCGCGACGCGCGCAGCACCGACATGCCGTAGCGGAACTCCAGGTTGTTGAAGAAGCCGGCCGGGGACAGCGCGGTCGCCGAGCTGGCGAGGCCGCGGTCGGCGGCTTCGAGGGCGAACAGGCCGCCGAGGGAGTTGCCCGCCATGTGCGGGCGGTCCAGGCCGAGGGCGGCGAAGGCGTCCGCGAGCGCGGACACGGCCGTGTCCAGCGTGTAGGGGGCGCCGTCGGGCAGCGGCGGGGAGTCGCCGAAGCCGGGCAGGTCGACCGCGAAGACCTCGCGTTCGGCGGCGAGCAGGTCCATGACGGGGGCCCACCCCTGGCGGCGGTGGCCGATGCCGTGCAGCAGGACGAGGGGCGGCCCCTCGCCGCGGCGCTCGAATGCGATGTTCACCCGCGCGTTGTCCACGGGCGAAGAGTAGGCCGGAAGTTACTCAGCGGTCACTAGTGACGCTCGTCACTGCGCACTCCGCGGGACGGCGGTGCTCCAGCGCGGCGCGCAGCTGCGCGCGGCCCCGGTGGATGCGGGATCGGACGGTGCCGAGCTTGACGTTCAGCGACGCGGCGATCTCCTCGTACGACAGGCCCTCGATGTCGCACAGGACGACGGCGGCGCGGTACTCCGGCGCGAGGCCGTCCAGCGCCTTCTGGATGTCGTGGTCGAGGTGCCGCTCGTCGTAGGCCTGCGCGGGGCCCGGCTCGCGGCCCTGCAGGCGCTCGGCGGCGTCGTCGCCGAGGGAGTCGAACCGGATGCGCTGCTTGCGGCGGGCGCGGTCGAGGAACAGGTTCGTCGTGATCCGGTGCAGCCAGCCCTCGAACGTGCCGGGACTGTAGGAGGACAGGGAGCGGAAGACCCGGATGAAGACGTCCTGGGTGAGGTCCTCGGCGTCGTGGCGGTTGCCCGTCAGCCGGTATGCCAGCCGGAACACCCGGGTCGAGTGCTCGCTGACGATCTCCTCCCACGTCGGCGGGGTCCACGCCATCGCACCTGCGCTCACCACTACCCCCGTCTGATATTCAATCGTTACGACCAAGCATGCCGGTACCCAGATAAGAGCCGTGTAAGAACCTTGAGCGTGGCCGGATCAGGCGCGTGAGATGTGACTCATCTCATTGGACTGAATGTCGACAAGGATTGAGTCGGCGCCGGTCCGCATGGAGGATCGGGGGCAGTCCCCCACCCCGAAACGCGAGGACGTGGCATGGCGCGAAGCTACAACCTGGCCGACCTGCTCGAGATCCTGGCCGCGGCGGGGCCGGACCGCCCCGCCCTGGTGGCGGGCGCGGAGCGGCGGACGTACCGGCAGCTCAGCGAGCGGGCGAGCCGCGTCGGGCACCATCTCGCCGAGGCCGGGGTGCGGCCGGGCGAGCACGTGGCGATCCTCGCCTACAACCGGGCCGAGTGGATCGAGGCGATGCTCGGCGCGTTCAAGATCCGCGCCGTGCCGATCCCGGTGAACTTCCGCTACGTCGCCGCCGAGCTGCGCCACGTCCTCGCCGACTCCGACTCGGTGGCGCTCGTCGGGGAGCGTTCGCTGCTGGCGAGGGTGGAGGAGATCCGCGGCGAGCTGCCGGCGCTGCGGCACGTCGTCGTGCTGGAGGACGGCTCCGCGGCCGAGATCCCCGGTGCGGTCGAGTACGAGAAGGCGCTCGCGGGCGCCGCCCCGGACGACGACTTCCCCGAGCGCTCCAGCGACGACCGCTACATCATGTACACGGGCGGGACGACGGGCTACCCGAAGGGCGTCGAGTGGCGCTGCGAGGACATCTTCTTCGGCGCGCTCGGCGGCGGGAACGTCCTCGGCGACCCCATCGGCAGCCCCGAGGAGCTGGCCGCCAACGCCGACCAGCCCGCCATGGCCGTGCTCGACTGCGCGCCCGTCATGCACGGCGCGGGCCAGTGGGTCGCGTTCATGGGGTTGTTCAGCGGGGCCAAGGTCGTCCTTTACACCGACCACGCGTTCGACGCCGACAAGGCCCTGAGGCTGCTCGCCGAGGAGCAGGCGAACGTGATGATGCTGGTCGGCGACGTCATGGCGCGCCCGGTCGCGAAGGCGCTCGCGTCCGGCGACCACGACACGTCCTCGCTGATGGCGATCGCGTCCGGCGGCGCGCCGCTGACCGAGGGGGCGAAGGCCGCCCTGCTGGAGCACCTGCCGAACATCATGTTCCTCGACAACTACGGCGCGTCGGAGACCGGCGCCTGCGGCCCGTCCGTCGGCGCCAAGGAGGGGACGGCCCGGTTCATGATGAAGCCCGGCATCACCGTCCTCGACGACGACCTGAACGTCGTGCGGCCCGGTGAGATCGGCAGGCTGGCCCGGAGCGGCCACATCCCGCTCGGCTACTACAACGACCCCGCGAAGACGGCGTCGACGTTCTTCACCGCCGCGGACGGGACGCGCTGGTCGGTCCCCGGCGACTTCGCGAGCCTGGAGGAGGACGGGACGATCACGCTGCTCGGCCGCGGCTCCCTGGTGATCAACACGGGCGGCGAGAAGGTGTACCCGGAGGAGGTCGAGGTCGCGCTCAAGGACCACCCCGCCGTGGAGGACGCGGTCGTCGTGGGCCTGCCGGACGAGCGCTTCGGGCAGCGTGTCGCCGCCGTCGTCGCCCCGCGTCCCGGCGCGACGGTGACCCTTGAGGATCTGACCGAGTATTGCCGCGAACGCCTCGCGGGTTACAAACTTCCGCGGCAGATGACCCTGGTCGACGAGGTACAGCGAACCGCCGTCGGGAAGTCCGATTACAAGTGGGCCAAGAGCGTGCTCGCGTAGAGCCTTGGTAAAGTCACCGTGCGTGGGTTATACCACGCCCGGCCACATTTTCCTCGGCGGACGCCAGTCAAGAATCAATTGATGCCGAGGGGGCGTGCCTTGGGCGCGTTCCGGCGAATAACCGCCCCATGAGTGGGGATCGGCTGATACCTCTCGCGCGCCGGTATCGCCTGCTCTCTGTCGTCGGCAGAGGCGGCATGGGCACCGTCTGGCGGGCGTACGACGAGATGCTCGACCGGGACGTCGCGGTCAAGGAGGTCCACCTCCCCCCGCGCATCACCGAGAGCGAGCGCAGGGTGATGTGCAGGCGCCTGTTCTCCGAGGCCCGCGCGACCGCCGCCCTGCGCCATCCGGGCGTGGTCGCCGTGCACGACCTCATCATCGAGGACGGCCGCCCCTGGATCGTCATGGAGTTCCTGGAGTCGTGCTCCCTGCACAGGCTGGTCACGGAGGACGGCCCGCTCGGCGTGCGCCGGACGGCGGAGATCGGCGCGGCCGTCCTGTCGGTGCTCCGCGCGTCGCACGCGGCGGGCATCCTGCACCGCGACGTGAAGCCCAGCAACGTCCTGCTGTGCGACGACGGAAGGGTCCTGCTCAGCGACTTCGGACTCGCCGTCCACACCGGCAAGGGCCCGCAGCCGGCCGACACCCTGCTCGCCGGGATCGAGGGCTCCCCCGCGTACCTCCCGCCGGAGCGGGTGAACGGCCTGCCGAGCGTGGAGGCGTCCGACCTGTGGTCGCTCGGCGCGACGCTCTACACGGCGGTCGAGGGCTTTTCGCCTTTCTTGCGCTGCCACGCACTCGCGTCGATGGTGGCGGTTCTCCTGGGCGACTATGCGCGCCCCGTTCGGGCCGGGCCGCTGGGGTCGGTCATCGAAGGGCTGCTGCGGCAGCGGCCGGAGGACAGATTGACGGCCGAGGCCACCGCGGAAATGCTGCAAAGGGTCATCGGAACGGTTCCGGAACCCGGTTTCACCCGCGCGCCGGTGCCGCATCCCCGCCGTTTCTCCGCGCACCGCACCGTTCTGGGGCGCCGGGTGCCGTGGGCGCTCAGCGGCGCCTGGGTGTCGCGGGACGCGCCGAGGGCGCCGGTGCCGCGCGGCCCCCGCGTCCCCTGGACGCTGCGCGGCGGAAGGCCGCCCGGCGACCCGTCCGGCAAGCCGCCGTGCGGTTCGCGGCAGGCGGGGTGGCGGGTCCCGGCGCTGCCGTCGCGGCGGCTGCGGCCCGGGACGGTCGTCAGCGTGGCGCTGCTCGCGGGGCTCGCGGCCGGGGCGGGGACCTGGACGGCCCGGTGGACGTCGATCGGCAAGAGCGACGCGGTCGCGCTGCGCCCGGCGGCGGGCGTGTCGGTGAAGACGGCGAAGTATCACGAGGCGGGCGCCTACTCGGTGCGGGTGCCCGCGGGCTGGCAGGCGGAGCGGCGCGGCAGCGTGATGACCTGGAAGGACGTCGGCACGGGACGGGGGCTGCGCATCGCCCCGGCCCCCGGCGACCCGCTGGCCGGGCTGCGCTCCGAGGAGCGCGGCGCCGTGGCGGGGCACCGCTATCCCGGCTACCAGCGGCTGCGGCTGGAACCGGTGCCCGAGGTCATCGACGGCGCCGCCGAATGGGAGTTCACCTGGCGGGACGGTGTGCACGACGCCGTCCGGCACGTGCTGTGCGGTCGCGCGGCCGGCTATGAGTTCTGCTTCCACGCGCCCGACCCGGAGTGGACGCCGGGCCAGCGCCTCTACGACAGGATCCTCAGTTCGTTCAGGCCGGAGGGCGGCGGCTGAGCCCCGGCCGGATCGCGGGGCCGGTCAGGTCGTCTGCTGGAGGCGCAGGAGGAACTCGGCGTTGGAGGACGTGCCCTTCATCTTCTCCAGGAGCTGCTCGACGGCCGACTGCTTGTCCAGGCCCTGGAGGGCGCGGCGCAGGCGCCAGGAGAGCGCGAGTTCCTCGGGGGACATGAGCAGCTCGTCGCGGCGCGTCCCGGACGCCTCGATGTCGACGGCGGGGAACACGCGGCGGTCGGCGAGGCCCCGGTCGAGCTTCAGTTCCATGTTGCCGGTGCCCTTGTACTCCTCGAAGAAGACGTCGTCCATGCGGGACCCCGTCTCCACCAGGGCGGTGGCGAGGATGGTGAGCGAGCCGCCGTTCTCGATGTTGCGGGCGGCGCCGAAGAACTTCTTCGGCGGGTAGATCGCGGTCGTCGCGACGCCGCCGGCGAGGATGCGGCTGCTGGAGGGCGCCGCGAGGTTGTAGGCGCGGCCGAGCCGGGTGATCGAGTCGAGCAGCATCACGACGTCGTGGCCCTGCTCGACGAGGCGCTTGGCCCGCTCCACGGCGAGCTCGGCGAGCGCGGTGTGGTCGCGCGCGGGGCGGTCGAAGGTCGAGTGGATCACCTCGCCGCGCACGGTCCGCTGCAGGTCGGTGACCTCCTCGGGCCGCTCGTCGATGAGCACGACCATGAGGTGCACCTCGGGGTTGTTCTCCGCGATGGCGTTCGCGAGGGCCTGCAGCACCATCGTCTTGCCGACCTTCGGCGGCGACACGACGAGCCCGCGCTGCCCCTTGCCGATCGGCGCGACCAGGTCGATGACGCGGGTCGCGAGGGGGCCGGTGTCCAGGCGCAGCCGCTCCTCGGGGAACAGCGGGGTCAGGGCGCCGAACTCGGGCCGGTTCGCCGCCTCCGCGGCGGGGAGGCCGTTCACCGTCTCGACGCGGACGAGGGAGGGGGAGTCGCCCCGGCCCTGCTTGGGCGCCTTGGCGAAACCGGCGACCACGTCGCCGGGACGCAGGTGGTGGGCCCTGACCTGGGCGAGGGAGACGTGCACGTCCTCCGGGCCGGCGAGGTAGCCGGACGTGCGGACGAACGCGTGCTTGTCCTGGAGGGACAGCAGGCCGTGGAACGGGACGGTCGGGCCGTCGTCGGCCGGGCGCCGCGGCTGCCGGCCGTCCTTGCGGGCGCTCTGCGCGGACACGGCGTGCGCGCCGCGTGCGGGGGCCTTGCGGCCTGCCGCGGGTTCTGATTCAAGAGTGGGGGCGGACATACAAGTCCCTTCTCAGGCGGGCGCGCGGCGGGCGGCGCCGCCCGGAGTCGAAGTCCGCGTACGGCGGCGGAACCCGCGGCGCGTACGCGAGAGGAATGCGAAGGATGCAGCTCGGTCCACCGGGCTGACGTCGGCTCCCTTGTGCGGTGGCCCCGCACGCCGTGTGCGCGCCGGACCGAAACTCACCGGGCGCTCAGATGGCCCGGGCGGGGAAGAGACGTCCTCGACGTGAGTCGTGAGAATCCAAGGACGTTGCCTCGACAGTACAGCAATCGAGGGCGTTTTCGCATTCCCCGGTTTCGGTGGCGGCTTTCACGCGGATGTCCCCCTGCGTCCGTCCGGTGCCGCTGCGTCCCCCGGCCGCGGCCCCGGTGCTCATGCTGACGATGGTTATGACTACCGGACGGGCCTCCGGGTTCCGACGGCCCCACGGCCCTCCCGCGGCGGGCGCCGGACGCCGGGCGAATACGATGAGCCGCGCTGCGCGGGCGAGGGAGGACGATGGGCGAGGGGCTGCGGTTCGAGGCGGCCGGGGGCGTCGGGACGATCACGATCGACCGGCCGGCCAAGCGGAACGCCATGTCGGCGGACATGTGGCGGGCGCTGCCCGGCGTCCTGGACGGCTTCGCCGCCGACCCGGACGTCCGGGTCGTGGTGCTGACGGGGGCGGGCGGGAACTTCTGCGCGGGCGCCGACATCGCCGAGCTGGACGACATCCACCGCGACGACGACTCGCACCTGTCGACGGTCGCCGAGCGGGCGCTGGCCGCGTTCGGCAAGCCGACGCTCGCCGCGATCGAGGGGTACTGCGTGGGCGGCGGCTGCCAGCTCGCGGCCGCCTGCGACCTGCGGTTCGCGGCGGAGGACGCCCGTTTCGGGATCACGCCGGCCCGGCTCGGCATCGTCTACCCGGCCGCCGCGACGGCGCGCCTGGTCGGGCTGGTGGGGCCGTCGGCGGCGAAGTACCTGCTCTACTCCGCCGACCTGGTCGGCGCCGCGCACGCGCTGCGCATCGGGCTGCTTGACGAGGTGGTGCCCGCGGGCGGCCTGCACGACCGCGTCGCGGCGTTCACCGAGACCCTCGCGTCCCGTTCCCTGCTCACCCAGCGGGCGACCAAGGACATCGTGGACGCCATCGTCGCCGCGGGCCCGGTCGAGGAGAAGGCGCGGCGGTGGCTCGCCGAGGTCGCCGCCAGCGGGGAGGTCGAGGAGGGCATCGCCGCGTTCCTCGAACGCCGCACGCCCGAGTTCCCCTGGAAGTCCCCTCTGCGGTGACGTCCGACCGCCGGCGGCGGGCCCGGGGCGGGTCAGGCGTTGAGCGCGGGCCAGGCGGACACGTCGCAGAACCGGCCTTCGGGGAGGCGGTGGAGGCGCCGGGCGGCGGCGTCGGGGTCGTCGAGCAGGCCGGCGGCGTCGGGGCGGCGCAGCTCGGCGAGCGGCAGCACCCCGCACACCAGCGACTCCGGCGTCCGGGCCATGAGGAGCGGCCCGATCCGCGCGCCGCCCCGGTCGGCGTCGCGGAGCGCGCCCAGCAGGGCCCGCGCCGGGTCGGTGGAGTCCACGCGGTGCTCGCGCAGCGCCGCCACGAGATCGATGAAGTCGCGTTCCAGGCCGCGCGGGCTGCGTCCGGACAGGTAGTAGCGGTCCCCGTCGGTCAGCTCGACGAGCAGCCCGTGGTGCTCGGCGAACCGCGCGAACGGGCCGGACAGCGCCGGCCGCGCCTCGGCCGGCGCGACGGCGAGGGACCCCGTGACCAGATCGGCGGGCTCGGCGCCGAGGGACGCGGCGGCGGCCTGGTCGAGGCGCCGGGCGAGGTGCCCGCGCAGCACGGCCATCTCGTCGGCCAGCCGCTCCACGGCCGCGCGCTGCTCCTCGGCGGCCTCCCGCTGCTCCTTCAGCCGGCCGCTCACGTCCGGCACCAGCCGGTCGTTGATCTGGGCGACCAGCGACCTGATCCGGGCGTCGGCGTCGCGCAGCTGCGTGCGGATGTCGGCGATCTCGGGCGCGCCGGGCGTCCGCCCGCGCTCGAACGCCAGCCACAGCTCCCGCCCGGCGATCGCCAGGCACAGCAGAACGAGAATCACGGTCATCGCGCCCTCCCCGGGCCTGCTCGCGGGGCAGACTACGCCACCGCCGGGCCCGGCGGCGGGCGGCTCAGCGGTTGAGGTAGGCGAGGACGGCGAGTACGCGGCGGTTGTCGTCGCCGGTCACGGGCAGGTCGAGCTTGGCGAAGATGTTCGCGGTGTGCTTGGTCACCGCGCGCTCGGTGACGACGAGCCGCTCCGCGATCGCCGCGTTGGAGCGTCCCTGCGCCATCAGCTCCAGGACCTCGGTCTCGCGCGGGGTGAGGCGGCCGAGCGGGGTGTCGCGGGTCCCCCGGGCCACGAGCCGGGAGATCACCTCGGGGTCCATGGCGGTGCCGCCCGCGGCGACCCGGCGGACCGCGTCCACGAACTGCGCCGCGTCGAACACCCGGTCCTTGAGCAGGTAGCCGATCGCGCCGGTGCCGTCGGCGAGCAGCTCGCGGGCGTAGAGCTGCTCGACGTACTGCGACAGCACGAGGACGGGCAGTCCCGGGACCTGCCGCCGCGCCTCCAGCGCCGCCTGGAGGCCCTCGTCGGTGAAGGACGGGGGCAGGCGCACGTCGACCACCGCCACGTCCGGGCGGTGGTCGAGCAGTGCCTTCAGCAGGGACGGGCCGTTGTCGACGGCCGCCGCGATCTCGAAGTCGTGCGACTCCAGGAGGCTGACGAGGCCCTCCCTCAGGAGGGCGAGATCTTCGGCGAGGACAACGCGCACGGCAGCTCCATGGTCACGATCGTCGGGCCGCCCACGGGCGAGCTGAGGGCGAGGACGCCGTCGAATGTACCGATCCGCCGCTCGATCCCGCGCAGCCCGGAGCCGCCTTCCAGGGTCGCGCCGCCGCGGCCGTCGTCGGTGACGCTGATCCGCAGCATGCCGTTCTCGTGCCGCATGTCGATCCAGACGCGGGAGGCGCCGGAGTGCTTGGCCGCGTTGGTGAGGATCTCCGACACCGCGAAGTAGGCGGCGGACTCGACCGGCGGCTCGGGCCGCGCCGGCAGGTCGGCGGACACCTCGACGTCCAGCGGGTGGTCGAGCGCGAGGGCCCGGACCGCGTCGGCGACGCCGCGGTCGGCGAGCACCGGCGGGTGGATGCCGCGGACGAGGTCGCGCAGCTCGTGCAGTGCCTTCGCCGAGGACGCGCGGGTCTCGGCGAGCAGGATGCGGGCCTTCTCCGGGTCCTTGTCGAGCAGGTGCTCGATCGCGCCGAGGCTCATCCCCATCGCCACGAGCCGGGCCTGCGCGCCGTCGTGCAGGTCGCGCTCGATGCGGCGCAGCTCGGCGGCGGAGGCGTCCACCGCCTCCGACCGGGTCTCGGTGAGGTGCTGGACGCGCAGCGCCAGCTCCGACTTGCGCGTCGGGCCGAGGATGGCGCGGCCCCAGTGCCCGTAGGCGGTCAGCATCTTCGGGCCGATGGCGTACCCGAGGGCGATGCACGCGGTGGCGACGGCCACCGTGGACAGGACCCGGCCGGTGTCGCGGCCGTACCCCTCGGTGACGTGGATGTAGGTGTACCAGTCGCTGCCGCCGTAGTGCCCGATCATCTCGCCGGCGAAGGCGGCGAGCACGTACCCCCACACCCCGTACAGGATCAGCAGGCCGGGCAGCGCCGCGGTGAACACCGAGACGACCGGGTCGGTGAGGGTCCACAGGTAGTCACGCCAGGTGGCCGGGTCGCTGACCAGCGCGACGAACCGCTTGAACATGCCGTGGACTCCGGGCTCGCGCTCCGGCTCGGGCAGGTACGGCCGCGCGATCTGGACCTCGGTCCACCGGTTGATGCGGACCCGGTAGGCGTCGAGCCGCTCGCGGAGCAGCATCGCCGAGGACGGGAAGAGCAGCACCCCGACGAAGCTCGTGATCATCGAGACCACCGTGATGAACCACAGGCCGGCGAGCGTCGCGGGGATGCCGAGCAGCCAGAGGGCCAGCCCGCGCCAGGGCGCCCTCACATGCCGTTGCAGCCGTGTCTCTTCCACCAGTCCACCGTTCACCGGATCCTCCGCGGGTCGCTTGCCGTCTGGAGTCCAGTCTTCTGGCGGCGCCCTCGCAGCACAGTGTGCCCGCAACCCGAGCGTGGGGTGTACCTGGGTACACCCCGGAACAGGGACTGTCTCGCGGTCCGGGCCGGACGACCTTCTCGCGGGTCTCCGCTGAGGGTCAGAGCGCTACGAAGGTCAGGCCGCGCTTCTTCATCTTCGGGATGACGGTCTCCAGGGCCTTGAGGGTCTGGGAGCGGTCGCCGCCCCCGTCGTGGCACAGCATGATGTTGCCGGCCTTGCCCTTCATGAGGCTGCGGCGGATGCGGCCCACGCCGGGACGGGCCCAGTCGCGCGGGTCGACAGCCCAGTCGATCGGCAGCATGTCGTGCTCGGCCACCGTCTCCAGGATCGTCTTCGTCCACGCGCCGCCGGGGGAGCGGAAGAACTGGGGCACGACGCCGGTCACGTCGGCGATCCGGTCGTGCGCCTCCACGATCTCCTTGCGGACCCGCTTCTTCGACATGTTCGCGATGTAGATCGGGTGCGTCTCGGTGTGGTTGCAGATCTGGTGGCCGGCGTCGGCGATGCGGCGGGTGAGCTTGGAGAACTCCTTCACCTGCTCGCCGATGACGAAGAACGTCGCGTGGATCTGGTGCTCGGCCAGCAGGTCGAGCACGCGGGGCGTCCACAGGGGGCTCGGGCCGTCGTCGATGGTGAGGGCGATCGACTCGGCGGGCGGCGGGGGAGACAGCTGCGACAGCTCGCGGACGGGGGTCTCCAGCGCGGTGAGCTTCGCGGGCGTCCACGGCGCGGGCCGGGGGGTCGGGGTCGGGGTGGGCGTCGGAGTCGGATGGATGACCGGTCTCGCGCGGGGGGCGGGCACGGCCCACGCGGGCTCCCCCGACCCGTGCGGGGGACGCGCGCCGTCCGCGCCGAGCGCGGCGAGACCCGCGGCCGCCCCCATCAGCCAGAGTGCTTTGCGGCGGGATGTCCAACCTGCGTCCTCAACCTCCACAAGTCCCACGCTATCGGGGTTTTGGGCGGGTAGGAGGCCGCTATGGGATCACAATCGGCTCACCTGAGTGGTCCGATTTCGGGCCTGAGTGCTGCGCCGCAGGTCGGGCCACTGACGGCGTCGCGGGCGGTCGTCGTCCCGCCTGCACCCGGCCGGTTCCGAACGGAGGCCGCGACCCGTGCGCGGCGGGCGCGGACGGCGACGATCGTGTCGGCGGAGGTGTTACCGTCTTCAGTGCGAATCGGGGGCCGGACGTCCCCGCCCGGGAACGAGGCGGGACGGCCGAGCGATCCGCCCGGCGCAGCCGGCGTGCGGTGACAGTTACCAGGCAGTGCGCCGCGGGGGCCGATCTGTACTGGACGACGCCCACGCCGCTGACCCCGTCGCCGGGCCCGATCCGACGAAGACCGCGCGGCCCCGCGGTGTTCACCGGCCGCCCGTGAAGGCCTCGTCGGCCCGCCGCACCGCAACCCGGGGGCGGCGGCCGGGGTTGGTCCCCCATGTCCTCCGTCCCTCCGCCCGCGACGGGCGAACCCCCAGCGCCCGGCCCCCGGCGGCCCGCGCTCATGCTCGCGGTGCTGCTCGCCGGGCAGTTCATGGTCAACGTCGACACCGCGGTCGTGAACGTCGCGGGTCCGTCCATCAGGGAGGACCTGCGGCCCTCCGGCGGCGCCCTCGGCATGGTCGTCTCCGGGTACACGCTGGCGTACGCCGTCCTGCTGGTGACCGGCGCGCGGCTCGGGCAGGCGCGCGGCCACCGGCGGATGTTCCTGCTCGGGCTCGGCGCGTTCACGGCGGCCTCGCTCGCGTGCGGGCTGGCCCCCTCCACCGGCGCGCTCGTCGCCGCACGGCTGGCGCAGGGGGCGGCCGGGGCGCTGATGGTGCCGCAGGTCCTCTCGGGCATCCAGCTCCACTTCACCGGCCCGGCGCGGGCGCGGGCGCAGGGGCTGCTCGCGGTGGCGCTTTCCGGCGGCGCGGTCGCGGGCCAGGCCCTCGGCGGGGTACTGGTCGCGGCCGACGTGGGCGGTCTCGGCTGGCGCCCCGTCTTCCTGGTCAACGTGCCGGCCGGGGTGGCGCTGCTCGCGGCGGTCGAGCAGGAACAGCGTCCGGCTCCGCCCGCGGGCCCCCGCGCACGGGACGTGGAACGGGTCCGCGTCCGGCGCCAGCCCGAGCCCGATGGC
>NZ_JBFARL010000138.1:0-22654 GCF_040674655.1 Actinomadura sp. NPDC049753
TGGGCCGCCGCGCCCGGGGGCCGCCGCCCCGACAGCGGCGTCGCGCAACTGCTGTACGCCGGCACCGTGGACGGGGTGCCGCTCGCGGTGATGCGCAGCGGCGGACGCCTGGCCCGCTACGCCTCCGGGCGCCTGGACGTCGCCGCGATCGGCGCCGACCCGTCCGCGCCGATCGCCCTCGGCGGCGGGCGCTACCTCCTGTCGCCCTGGGACACCCGGCCGGAGACCTTCGCCGGGGGGCGGCTCGCCGCGTCCGGCGGCGTGACGGCGCCCGTCCGTCCCGGCACCGACTGCGGCCGCGGCCCGCTCTTCCATCTCGGCACGCGCACGGTCGGCGACCTCGGCGGCCCGCGCGCCGCCGTCCTCGGCTACCGCGCGCCGGACCGCCGCCCGGGCGGCCCCGACCGTCCGGCCGTGCTCGGCCGCACCGCCCGGTCCTTCTGGAAGAGGCTGGCCTGCGCGGTCCCCGCGTCCTCGCGGCCCCTCTCCGCGGCGACGGCGTTCGACTTCTGGTCGGGGACGCTGCCGCACGGCGGGAAGAGCGCCGACTGGGCCTGCACCCGGGTGGCGTACGCCGACGGCGGCACCGCCGCCTTCGCGACCCTGCTCGGGGCGGAGAACCGGGCCACGGGCGCCTGCGACGTCCAGCGCCCGGTCAGCGGGACGTGGTGGCGCGCACCGTCGGGCGGCTGGTACTACGTGGCCGCGGCGGCGCGCGGTCTCGTCCCGCACGCCGAGGGGGTCCGGGGCGCCGCGACGCGCGACCGCCTCCTCGTCGGCAGGGGAACCCCCGGCACGCCCGTGACCCTCACCGCCCGATAGGGCGGGTCGGGTCAGCACCCGCTTACCTCGATCGGGCACACTGGGGGGACCGAACGAGATTCAGGGAGTCGCAGATGGGCAACGGGCCGCTCTCCGGAGTGCGGGTGATCGAGCTGGCCGGGATCGGGCCGGGGCCGTTCGCGGCGATGCTGCTGGCCGACCTCGGCGCCGACGTGATCCGCGTCGACCGCGCCTCCGCCGTCCGGGACGGGCAGACCGCCGGCGGCACCGACTTCACCAACCGCGGCAAGCGGTCGATCGCCATCGACCTCAAGAGCGAGCGCGGCAAGGAGGTCGTCCTCCGCCTGGTGGAGAAGTCCGACGTCCTGCTCGAAGGGTTCCGGCCCGGCGTCACCGAGCGCCTCGGCATCGGCCCGGACGACTGCCTGGCCCGCAACCCCCGCCTGGTGTACGGGCGGATGACGGGCTGGGGGCAGGAGGGGCCGCTGGCGCACACCGCCGGCCACGACGTCGGCTACATCGCGATCACCGGCGCCCTGCACGCCATCGGCCGCGCGGGCGGGCCGCCCCAGGTCCCGATGAACCTGCTCGGCGACTTCGCGGGCGGCAGCATGTACCTCGTCACCGGCGTCCTCGCGGCCCTGCTCGAAACGCGGGCGACCGGGCGCGGCCAGGTCGTCGACGCCGCCATCGTGGACGGCACCGCCCACCTGTCCACCTTCATCCACGGCTTCCTCGCGGGCGGCATCTGGGAGGACCGCCGCGGCGTCAACATGCTCGACACCGGCGCCCCCTGGTACGACGTCTACGAGACCTCCGACGGCCGCCACATGGCCGTCGGCGCCATCGAGCCGCAGTTCTACGCCGAGTTCCTCCGCCGGCTCGGTGTCGACGGGGAGGACCTGCCCGCCCAGTACGACCGCGAACGGTGGCCCGCCATGCGCGAGCGCTTCGCCGCCGCCTTCCGCACGAGGACCCGCGACGAGTGGACGGAGGTCTTCGTCCCGAGCGACGCCTGCGTGGCCCCCGTCCTGTCGCTGGCCGAGGCCGCCGAGCACCCCTTCAACACCTCCCGCGAGGTCTTCCCCGAGCTCGCCGGCCACCGCCAGCCGGCCCCGGCGCCCCGCTTCTCCCGGACCCCGGCCGAGACCGACGGCGTCCCCGTCCTCCCCGGCGGCCAGACCAGGGCCGTCCTGGACGACCTGGGCTTCGACGACGCCGAGACCCTCCTCAAGGAGGGCGCCGTGGCCCAGGCCTGACCGGGCCGGTGGCCGTGCCCGTCCGGGCACGGCCACCGGAGCGCGTCAGACGGTGCGCCTCTCCAGCCGGGAGCCCTGGCGGAGGGTGACGGACATGACGTCGCTCGGGGCGTCCAGTTCCAGGCGGTGCCAGCGGCCGCGGGGGACGACGACCGCCGTGCCGGCGGGCAGCCGCACCATCTCCTCCTCGCCGCCGGGCCGCTCGGGCCGGAAGTAGATCCGCAGGCCGCCGGACAGGCAGCACACCGCCTCCTCCGCGGCCGGGTGCACCTCCCACTGGTCGGCGTGGACGTCCTCATCGGTCTCGACGCGGAACGCCGCGATCTGCCAGCCGCCGTCGTCGCTCGTCATGCGGCGCTCGGCCGGGCGCACCGCGCCGTCCGGGTGGAAGGTGAGGGCGGAGGCGAACATGTCGATCGGATTCATGGGCGTGTTCCTTCCAGTCGGCTTTCCTTGGGGGCGGGGGAGTGCGCGGCGGCGGCCCCGCGGCGCGGGAGGGCCGCGGCGACCGCGGCCGCGACGAGGAAGAGCGCGGCGGAGACGGCGAGGCTCAGGGCGTAGCCGTCGTTGAGCGCGCGCTCGGTCGTGGCGCCGCCGGTGCGGTGGGCGGCGACGGTCGCCAGGGCCGCCAGGCCGACGCAGCCGCCGAGCTGGCGGGAGCTGTTGAGCAGGCCCGAGGCCATGCCCGCCTCGCGGGGCACGACGCCGGTGGTGGCCGCGACGGCGACCGGGGCGAGGACGAGGCCGGTGCCGACGCTGCACAGCAGGGAGGGACCGAGGACGTCGGTGAGGAAGCCGCCGCCGGGGCTGATGAGGGCGAACCAGCCGAGTCCCGCGGCGGCGAGCAGGCCGCCGGGGACGAGTGAGGCGCGCGGCGACCGGGCGGAGGTGATGCGGGTGGCGGCCACGGTCCCGGCGACCAGCCCTGCGGAGAAGGGCAGGAACGCGGCGCCCGTCTCGGCCGCCCCCATGTGCAGGAGCTGCTGCATGTAGAGGGACACGAAGTAGAAGGCGGAGAACTGCCCCGCGGCGGCGAAGAACACGATCAGGTTCGCGCCGGCCACCCAGCGGCTCCGCAGCAGGCCGAGACGGACGAGCGGGGCCGGGGACCGCGACTCGGCGAACACGAACGCCGCGAGGAGGGCCGCCGCCGCGGCCAGGGTGGCGAGGGTCCGCGGGGAGGTCCAGCCGAGGGTGTCGGTGCGGACGACTCCGAACACCGCAAGCCCGATGCCGCCGGTGGCGAGAACCGCGCCGAGCACGTCCGCCCGTTCCCGAGCCGCGGGCCGCGCCGCCGGTATCCCCGCGGACACCAGGGCCAGGGCGGCGGCGACGATCGGCAGGTTGACCAGCATCACCCAGCGCCAGCCTGCGTACTCGGTCAGGACGCCGCCCGCGAGGACGCCGAGCGCGCCGCCCGCCGCGTTCACCGCGCTCCACACGCCGAGCGCCCGGACGCGGGCGCGGCCCTCGAACGTGGTCGTCAGCAGCGCGAGGGCGGCCGGGGCGACCGCCGCGGCGCCCAGGCCCTGCCCCGCGCGGGCGGCGACGAGCTGCCAGGGCGCCTGGGCCAGGCCGCCGCCGAGCGAGGAGAGGCCGAAGACCGCGAGGCCGAGGACGAACAGCCGGCGCCGCCCGTACAGGTCGCCGGCCCGGCCGCCGAGCAGCAGGAACCCGCCGAAGGCGAGCGCGTAGACGTGCACGACCCAGGCCAGGTCGACCGGGGCGAAGCCGAGGGACGTCCGGATCGCGGGCAGCGCGACGTTCACCACCGCCATGTCCAGGGCGACGACGAACTGGGCGACGGACGCGGCCGCCAGCACCACCCCTGGTCTCGATTTTCTATACATGTATAAAAACGTAGCCGGAGGCGGGCCCGCCTGTCCAGACCGGGGCGCGCGCATGCGCGATGATGTGGGGATGGCGTCCACAGAGCGGCGGGGCGGCGGCAGGCCGCCCCGCATCTCCCGCGCGGAGATCATCGAGACCGCCCGCCGGATCGTGGACGGGGAGGGGGCCGGCAGGCTGACGATGCGGCGCCTGGCCAAGGAGGTCGGCAGCACGCCGATGGCGCTCTACCACCACGTGCGCGACAAGGAGGAGCTCCTTCTCCTGCTCCTGGAGGACTACGCCGCCCGGAACCTGCGCAGGCCCGACCTGCCCGCAGATCCCCGCGAGCGCGTCGTCGTGCTGGCCGCGGCCATCCGCGAGACGCTGGCCGGCTGCCCGTGGATCGTCGAGGTGCTCACCGCCGACGACCTGATGGCGGAGGAGGCGCTCTGGTACAACGAGCGGATCGTGGGCGCCCTGATGGAGTGCGGTCTCACCATCGAGCAGGCCGTCCACGGGTACCGGGCGGTCTGGTACTACACGGCCGGGGAGATGCTCGTGCGGGCCGCGTCCGCCCGCAGGCGCGCGGCGGACGACCGGCCCACCTACCGCGACCGGGTCTTCGCCGGACTCGACCCGGCGGAGCTGCCGCGGCTGGCGTCCCTGTCGGGCCGCTGGGCGGAGCTGACCGCGCAGGACACCTACCTCGACGGGCTGCGTGCGCTCGTCGACGGACTCACCCGCGCACCAGGCCCGCAGGCCACGCCGCCCGCGCCGGACCGCTTGTGAACCGGCTGACAATTCCCTCGCGGTAACCGGTGGTCATTGCACAAGACCGCGCCGGAACGCGGTCGTACCTTGTGGGCACTCCACCCCCGATCAACACGACGCAGGAAAGGCCGGACGCCGGCCTTGTTCGTCGTGCCCGCATTAGGGAGATGCCCATGCGTTTCACACGACTTCGCTCGTGGGCGGTCATCGCCGCGGCGGTCCCCGCGGCCCTCGGCCTGGCCGGGACGGTCGCGCCCGCCGCGCACGCCGAGACGAGCCCGCAAGGGGCGAACGACTGGAACTGCAAGCCCTCGTTCCTGCACCCACGCCCCGTGGTGCTCGTGCACGGCACGTTCGAGAACATGGCCTTCAACTGGCAGAAGCTCTCTCCGGCGCTCAAGAAGGCCGGGTACTGCGTCTACGCCCTCAACTACGGCGGCCCGAAGGACGGCCCCGTCCAGGGGATCGGCGACATCCCCACGTCGGCCGGTGAGCTGGCGGCGTTCGTCGACAGGGTCACGGCCTCCACCGGGGCGTCCAAGGTGGACATCGTCGGGCACTCGCAGGGCGGCATGATGCCGCGGTACTACATGAAGTTCCTCGGCGGCGCGGCGAAGGTGAACAAGCTGGTCGGCATCGTGCCGTCCAACCACGGCACCAACATGTCCGGGCTGGTGGAGCTGGGCAGCCTGCTCGGCATCACGCAGGCGGTCGTGAAGGCCGCGCCGGCCGCGGGCCAGCAGATCGTCGGCTCGGACTTCCTCACGAAGCTGAACGAGGGCGGCGACACCGTGCCCGGCCCGACCTACATCGTGCTGTCCACCAAGTACGACGAGGTCGTCACGCCCTACACCTCGGAGTTCCTCAACGGCTCCAACGCGCAGAACGTCCTGCTGCAGGACAAGTGCGCGAACGACACCAACGCGCACGTCGGCATCGCCTTCGACCCGGTGATGATCAGGTTCGTGCTGAACTCGCTCGACGTCTGGGGCCCGTACTGGCCCATCGACTGCGCGAACCCCCTCGGCTGACCCGGAGACGGCGGCGTCCGGCGGGCTCCCCCCTCACCGCCGGGCGCCGCCGCGCCGCCTCCGGCGTCACAGCCCGAGGCGCTTGGCGGCGATCTCGTTCATGATCTCGTTGGTGCCGCCGCCGATGCCGAGGATGCGGGCGTCGCGGTAGTGGCGCTCCACCTCCGACTCGCGCATGTAGCCCGTCCCGCCGTGCAGTTGGACGGCCTCGTGCACGACGTGCTCGCAGGCCAGGACGGCGGTGTTCTTGGCGTAGGCGGTCTCGGTGAGGACGTCCTCCCCTGCGGCGTGCCGTGCGGCGACCGCGCGGGTGTAGGTGCGGGCGACGTCGGTCCGCCGCGCCATCTCGGCGATCTTGTGCCGGACGAGCTGCCGGGAGACCAGCGGGCGCCCGAACGTCTCCCGGTCCCGCACCCAGGCCAGGGTGAGGTCCAGGCAGCGCTGCGCCGTCGCGTAGGCCTGGACGGCGAGGGAGAGCCGCTCGGTCACGAAGTTCTGGACGATCTGCAGGAACCCGCTGTTCTCCGCGCCGACCAGGTTCTCCGCCGGGACGCGGACGCCGTCGAACGACAGCTCCGCGGTGTCCGAGCAGAGCCAGCCCATCTTGCGCAGCGGCTTCGACACGGTGAACCCCGGCGCGCCCTTCTCCACGACCAGCAGGGAGATGCCGTCGAAGCCGGGCCCGCCCGTCCGCACCGCCGTGGTGACGAAGTCGGCCCGCACGCCCGAGGTGATGAACATCTTGGCGCCGTCGACGACGTAGTGCCCGCCGTCGCGGACGGCGGTGGTGCGGATGCCCGCGACGTCCGACCCGGCGCCGGGCTCGGTGACGCCGAGCGCGCCGATCAGCTCCCCGGCGAGCGCCGGCCGCGCGAACCGCTCGATCAGCGCCTCGTCCCCGGAGGCGATGATGTGGGGGAGCGCGATCCCGTGCGTGAACAGGGAGGCGACCACGCCGCCCGACCCGCCGGACTGGATGATCTCCTCGGCGACGATCAGCGCGTCGAACAGCTCCCCGCCGGACCCGCCGGCCTCCTCCGGGAACCCCGCCCCGAGCAGTCCCGCGTCGGCGGCGCGGGCGTGCAGGGAGCGGGGCAGCTCGCCCGCGTCCTCCCAGTCGGCGAGGAAGGGGACGATCTCCCGCGCGGTGAAGTCGCGGACCAGGGCGCGCAGCGCCGCGCGCTCCGGGGTCTGCCAGGGGTCCAACGCGCCTCCTCGTATAGAACGAGGTTCGGAATCTAGCAGGCGGCGCGTCACCCGCCGGCGCGCAGGTCCTCCGGGCCCGCCGGCGCCGGCGGGTGGTGGCGGACGGACCCCGAAGGGCCCGTCCTGCGGCGCGGCCCCTAGCCGAGGGCGTCGGCGACGGCGTCCGCCCACAGGGCGAGCCCGTCGTCGATCTGCTCCGCGGTGACGATCAGCGGCGGGATCATCCGGACGACGTTGCCGTACGCACCGCAGGTCAGCAGCAGCAGCCCGCGCTCGGCGGCGGCCCCGTGCGCCCGCGCCGCGGCGGCGGCGTCGGGTTCGCCGTCCGGCGTGGTGAACTCGCTGGCCTGCATCAGCCCGAGCCCGCGCACGTCGCCGATCGCCGGGTGGTCGGCGGCGACCTTGCGGAGCCCGTCGTTCAGCCGCGCGCCCTGCACGGCGGAGTTGCCGACCAGGTCCTCGTCGGTGATGACCCGCAGGGTGGCGAGCGCGGCGGCGCACGAGACGGCGTTGCCCCCGTACGTGCCGCCCTGCGACCCCGGGCGCGCCTTGGCCATCAGCGCCTCCGGCGCCGCGATCGCCGACAGCGGGAACCCGCTCGCCAGGCCCTTGGCGGTGATCAGGACGTCGGGACGCGCGGCGGAGTGCTCGTGGCCCCAGAACCGGCCGGTCCGCCCGAACCCGGTCTGCACCTCGTCCACGACCAGCAGGATGCCGTGCCGGTCGGCGCGCTCGCGCAGGCCCTCCAGGAAGGCGGGCGGCGCGGGGATGTAGCCGCCCTCGCCGAGGACGGGCTCGACCACGAATGCGGCCGTGTCGGACGCCGGGCTCGCGGTGGCGAGCAGGTAGTCGAGCTCGCGCAGCGCGAACCGCGTCGCCTCCTCCTCCGGCCACCCGTACCGGTAGGCCTGCGGGAACGGCGCGATCGCGGCGCCCGGCATGAGCGGGCCGATCCCGGCGCGGAACTTCGTGCCCGCCGTGGTGAGCGCGGCGGCGCCCATCGTGCGGCCGTGGAAGGAGCCGTGGAAGACGACGATGTTCTGCCGGCCGGTGGCGTGCCGGGCCAGCCGGATGGCCGCCTCGACCGCCTCGCTGCCGCTGTTGAGGAAGAAAAGGGAGTCCAGGCCCTCCGGCAGCACCTCGCCGAGCGCCTCGGTCAGCCGCAGCAGCGGCCGGTGCATGACGGTCGTGTACTGGCCGTGGACGAGCGTGCCCACCTGCTGCTGCGCGGCCTCGACCACGCGCGGGTGGCAGTGCCCCGTGTTGACGACGCCGATGCCCGCGGTGAAGTCCAGGTGCCGGCGGCCCTCGGCGTCGTAGAGGTAGACGCCCTCGCCGCGCTCGGCGAGGACGGGGGTGGCCTGCTTGAGCAGGGGAGACAGCGTCGCCATACGGCCCTCCGGTAGATTGTCGACAATCTGCAATCTAGGTGGCCCCGGGTCGGTTGTCCAGGGGCCGCGGCCCCGCGCGGCGGGGCCGGTGGTCAGGACTCGCGGAGCCGCTGGATGGAGTCGGTCATGTGCTCCTCGATGAGGGTGAGCAGGCGCTCCTCCTCCCCGTCGCCGATCGCGTCGACGAGCCGCCGGTGCTCCTCCACGAGGTCGGCGGGCTCGGGATAGGTCTCCTGCAGCGCGTTCAGGCACATGCGCGTCTCCACCAGCAGCGTGTGCGCCATCCGCTCCAGCCGCGGGCTCCCCGACGAGCTGACCAGCACCTCGTGGAACGCCTGGTCGGCGTCGCTCATCGCGACCCGGTCGCGCTCGCGGGCGGCGTCCACGAGCGCCTCCAGCGCCTCGGTGAGCCGGGCCACCGCCTCGCCCCGGTTGCGGTCCATGATCAACCGGCAGGCCTCGCGCTCGATCGCGAGCCGGGCGAGGTAGACGTCCTCCACGTCCCCCTCGTCCAGCGTGATCACGAACAGCCCGCGGTGCGGCTCGCTGACGAGCAGCCCCTCCTGGACGAGCCGCTGCATGGCCTCGCGCAGCGGCCCGCGGCTGATGCCGAGGCGCGCGGCGAGCTCGGCCTCGCCGAGCTGCGCGCCGGGCTCCAGCGACCCGTACATGATCGCCGAACGCAGCTCGTCCGAGACGATCTCCACCGTCGACTTGCGGGGAACAGGCTCCAGCTCACCCAGTCGGCCCATGCGCGGTTCCCTTTCGTCTTCTCATGTCTGCCAGGCATGTCGCCCGTGCAGGGGGGCGGCGGCGGGGACGGAGAACAGCCGGCCCAGCCCGGCGCGCGGCGGGAGACCCTCGGGACCGGACGCGAGCCGCAGCCCCTCCCACACGCTCACCTGGTTGGCGGTCAGCACCGGCTTGCCGACCCGCGCCTCCAGTTTGTCGAGCCAGGACACCGTGTGCAGCGCGGTGTCGGGCACCAGCACCGCCTCGGCGTCCGGATGGTCGTTGGCCGCGACGAACGCCAGCACCTCGTCGCGGCCGAGGGTGCCGACCTCGGCGGCGGTCACGATGCCCCGGCAGGACAGCGCGACCACCTCGATGCCGGCGTGGGCGAGGAACGCGACGAACCGCTCGGCGACGTCGGCGGGATAGGTCGCGGCGACCGCGACCCGGGTCACGCCGAGCGCCCGCGCCGCGTGGACGAACGCGAACGACGTGCTGGAGGCGGGCACGCCCGCCGCCTCGCGCACCCCCGCGACCTGCTGCGCGGCGCCGTCCCAGCCGAACACGAAGCTTCCGCTGGTGCACGCCCACACGGCGGCCTTCACGCCGAGTCCGCGGAGCGTGCGGGCGCCGTCGCCGAGCACGTCGGCGCCGCCGATGTCCAGCAGCGCGTCGACGCGGTGGGCGTCCTCGCGCATCAGCGTGTGCACGACCGGGAGGCTGACCTCCCCGAGGGCGCGCTCGATGGCGGGGTAGTCGTCCTCGGCGCTGTAGCCGGGGTAGAGGAACCCCGCGCGCAACCCGTTCTGGCGCATGTTGTCGACAATCCTACCTTTGGGGATCATGGCGGCTAGGCCGCCGTGAAGGGAGCGAGACTGACCAGGGACTGTCCGGGACCGGACGCCGACCGGCCCATGGCGCGCAGCGCCGAGCACATCGTCACCTGGTTGGCGGTCAGCACCGGCTTGCCGATCATCTGCTCGAGCGGCGCGATGATGTCGTAGGTCGGGACGTTCGTGCAGCTGATGAAGACGGCCTCGGCCTCGGGGCAGTCCACCGCCGACACCGCCGACACGATCTCGCCGTAGCCGACCTTCCAGATGTGGCTGAGCAGCCCCAGCCCGACCGAGGACACCACTTCGACGCCGTGCTCGCCCAGGAAGGACAGGAGCCGTTCGGTGACGGCGTCGATGTAGGGCGTGACGACCGCGATGCGCCGGGCGCCGAGCAGCCCCAGCGACTCCACCAGCGCGCCCGAGGTCGTCGTCGAGACCGGCGCGCCGGCCCGCAGCATCGACTCGTGCAGTTGCAGCTCGCCCGCCTTGCCGCGGATGAAGCTGCCCGACGCGCACGCGTAGGCGACCGCGAGCGGCTCGGGGGCCAGGACGTCGCGGGTCGCCTGCCGGACGATCGACTGGTCCGACAGCGCCGAGGCCATCTCCACCGTGACCGGGACCGGCACGTACGGCAGCCGGGTCATGAACAGCGACACGTCGTCGGGCGTCCAGCGCCACAGCTCCCGGTCGAGGGCGAAGTCGAAGGGCGCGACCACCCCGATGCCGTGCTGGGCGAGCAGCTCTGGGCCGACGACCAGCGAGGGGTCGAATGTCATCTGCGCGGCCGCCACTCTAGGACTCTGCGCGCGCGTAGAGGAGGCGCTCGCCGACGCCGCCGGACCGCCAGACGTCGTTGCACGCCTCGGCCATGCGGTCCAGGCCGTCGACGATCGTCGCGTAGACGTTGCCGGGGACCCAGCCGACGTCCCCGTTCAGCAGCAGGTTGTTGCGGCCGTAGAAGATCGCGAGGTCGATGACGCCGGGCAGGGCGTGGATGTTCTTCTCCTCCTTGAACTTCCGGTCGAGCATCCCGCCGGGGAAGGAGAAGTAGACGACGTCGCCCGGGATGGGGGTGACGGTGGGGTTCTCCAGGCCGACCTCCTCCTCGGAGAACCGCTCGACCATCGTGTACACCTCGTTGCGGGCGTACTTGGCGTGGTAGGCCTCGCCTCCGAGCGGTAGAGCGTTCCAGACCGCTTCGCAGGTCCTCGGCGCATCCTTCTCCAGGAGCTCCGCGACACAGGAGACGCCGCGGCGCTCCAGAGTGATGGTCATGAGCTTGGGCATGCTGACCTCCCCGTGAACAGGGGTGGGCGAGAGCGTCGCCACCCGAAGGACTCTCCATGTTCGTGAGAGGACGACGTCCCCCCACACCCCCGACGGGGGCTGTTAGAGCGCTCTGGGATCCGTCCTGGCCCTGCTGGGCACGGGTTGCGACGGTCTTGCAGCACATTCCCACTGCGATGGCCGGGGCTGCGGTCCACCGCGTTGATTGTTGACAATCCTACGAACGGTTCCTAGCGTGTCAATGCCTCCCGCCGTTGCCTTCTCGTAAACTCCGCACACCCCGGAAGTGACGCCGATGGACCCTGCTCAGCACGCATCCGGTGGCCCGCCTGACGTGGTGGTACTGCTGGGCGACGTCGATCCGCGCGGCATGGAGGAGGCGGAGAGCCTCGCGCGGGTCCGTTACGTGCGTGAAACAGAGCTCGCGGCGGCGCTTCCCGGCGCCGATGTCCTGTTCATGTGGGACTTCCTCTCGGACGCCCTGGCCGGCGCGTGGCCGGAGTCCGGCGGCCCCGGGTGGGTCCACATCGCCAGCGCCGGCGTCGACCGGCTCATGTTCCCCGGGCTCGTCGACAGTGACACGGTTGTCACCAACTCGCGCGGCGTGTTCGACGAGCCGATCGCCGAATACGTCCTCGGGCTCGTGCTGGCCTTCGCCAAGGACCTGCACACCACCGTCCGCCTCCAGGGCGAGCGGCGCTGGCGGCACCGCGAGACCGAGCGGATCACCGGCGCCCGCGCGCTGGTCGTCGGCACCGGTCCGATCGGCCGCGCGATCGGCCGCCGGCTGTCGGCGGCGGGCCTGGCCGTCTCCGGCGCCGGGCGCACCGCCCGCGACGCCGACCCCGACCTCGGCGTCGTCCACCCGATGGAGCGGCTGGGCGAGGCGCTCGCCGGCGCCGACTACGTCGTGCTCGCCGCGCCCCTCACCCCGCAGACCCGGGGCATGATCGACGCCGCGGCGCTGGAGCGGATGCGTCCGTCCGCGCGGCTGGTCAACGTCGGGCGCGGCGGCCTGGTGGCCGAGGGCGACCTCGTCGAGGCGCTGCGCGCGGGCCGGATCGCGGGCGCGGCGCTCGACGTCTTCGAGGACGAGCCGCTGCCGGCGTCCTCGCCGCTGTGGGACCTGCCGAACGTCATCGTGTCCCCGCACATGTCCGGCGACGTCGTCGGCTGGCGGGACGAGCTCGTCCGGCTCTTCGCCGACAACCTCGGCCGCTACGTGTCCGGCCGCCCGCTGCGCAACGTCGTGGACAAGCGCCTCGGCTACGTGGGCCCTGAGCGGGCGGCATCGCACCAGAGGGGGTAGCCATGGCCGATGCGGCCGATCTGACCGCGACCGAACTGCTCGCAGAGTACCGCGCGGGGGCGCTGTCCCCGGCCGAGGCCGCCGAGGCCGTCCTCGCCCGGATCGAGCGGGACGACCCGGAGCTCAACGCGTTCTGCCTCCTCGACGAGGAGACCACCCTCGACATGGCGCGGGCCGCGACCGAGCGGTGGCGCCGCGGCGCGACGCTCGGGCCGCTGGACGGCGTGCCGGTTTCCATCAAGGACGTCCTGCTCACCCGCGGCTGGCCGACGCTGCGCGGCTCCAGGACGATCGACCCCGTCGGCGCGTGGGCCGAGGACGCGCCGTCCGTGGCCCGCCTCCGCGAGCAGGGCGCGGTGTTCGTCGGCAAGACGACGACGCCGGAGTTCGCCTGGAAGGGCGTGACCGACAACCCGCTGACGGGCGTCACCCGCAACCCGTGGGACCCCTCCCGCACGCCGGGCGGGTCGAGCGGCGGCGCGGCGGCGGCGGTCGCCGCGGGCATGGCGCCGCTCGCCCTCGGCACCGACGGCGGCGGCTCGGTGCGCATCCCCGCCGCGTTCACCGGCACCTTCACGATCAAGCCGACCTACGGCCGCATCCCGCACTACCCGGCGAGCCCGTTCGGGACGCTCGCGCACACCGGCCCCATGACCAACACCGTGGCGGACGCGGCCCTGCTGCTCGACGCCGTGTGCGGAGCGGACGGCCGCGACTGGTCGTCGCTGCCGCCGCCCGACGTCGTGTTCGCCGAGGCCGGAGCCGGGCGGGACGACCTGACGGGCCTGCGCGTCGCGTTCAGCCCCGACCTCGGGTTCGCGGAGGTCGACCCGGAGGTCGCGGCGGCGGTCGCGGCCGCCGCCGAGGCCTTCGCCGAGCTCGGCGCGAAGGTCGAGCAGGTCGACCCCGGCTTCGGGGACCCGGTCGCGGATTTCGAGGTCCTGTGGTTCGCGGGCGCCGCCAAGGTCGTCGAGCACCTGTCGCCGCAGGAGCGAGAGCTGCTCGATCCGGGCCTGCGGGAGATCTGCGAGCGGGGCGCGCGGTACTCGGCGCTGGACTACCTGACGGCCACGGCCCGGCGCATGGAGCTCGGGCGGATGATGGGCGTGTTCCACGAGCGCTACGACCTGCTGCTCACCCCGACGACGCCGATCGCCGCGTTCGAGGCCGGCCTGGAGGTCCCGCCGGGCTCGCCGTCCCCGCGCTGGACGGGCTGGACCCCGTTCACCTATCCGTTCAACATGACCCAGCAGCCCGCGGCGAGCCTGCCGTGCGGCTTCACCTCCCGCGGCCTGCCCGTCGGCCTCCAGGTCGTCGGCGCCCGGCACGCCGACGCCCTGGTGATGACCGCGTGCGCCGTCTACGAGCGGGCGCGGCCGTGGAGCCGGTTCACGCGAAGGCGATGACCGCGCGGCCGCGGTGGGCGCCCTGGTCCATCGTGGCGAGGACGCCCGGGGCCTCGTCCAGCGCGACGGGGGTGACCTCGGGGACGATCCCGTGCGCCACCGCGAACGCGAGGGTGTCGCGCAGGTCGTGCGGGGAGCCCGAAGGCACGCCCATCACCCGCAGCCGGCCCGCGACGAGGGCCATCGGCGGCACGCTCACGTTCTCGGCGCCCATGCCGAGGTAGAGCAGGGTGCCGTCCGGGCGCAGGCCGCCGAACGCGGCGAGCCCCGTCGCGGTGGCGGGCGCGGTGTTCACCACCAGGTCGGCGCCGCCCCATGCCCGCAGCGCCTCGGCCGGGTCCCGCTCGTCGGTCGCGACGAACAGTTCGGCGCCGAGGTCGAGCGCCTCCTTCTCGGCGCGGCGCGACCGCGACACCACGGCGACGCGGGCGCCCATAGCGGCGGCGAACCGCTGGGCCATCGTCCCGACTCCGCCGGTGCCGAGCACGGCCACCTTCGACCCGGCGGCGGCCCCGGCCTGCCGGAGCCCGTTGAAGGCGGTGAGGCCGGCGCACATCAGCGGCGCGCCGGCGACCGGGTCCAGGCCGTCCGGCAGCGGCGTGACGAACCCGGCGCGGCCGACGAAGTACTCGGTGTACCCGCCGTCGCGGTTGACGCCGGTGACCTGCTTCGGCGCGCCGGTGCAGAGGATCTGGTCGCCGCGGGCGCACTGGTCGCAGTGGCCGCAGGACCCGTACAGCCAGGCGGCGCCGACCGCGGTGCCGACCTCGGGCCAGTCGACGCCCTCGCCGAGCGCCGCGACGACCCCGCTGATCTCGTGTCCGGGGACGACGGGGAACGTTCCGAACGGGTAGTGGCCCCGCAGGTGGTTGACCTCGGAGAAGCACATCCCGCAGGCGGCGACCCGCACCAGGATCTCGCCGGGGCCCGGGCGGGGCTCCTCGCGCTCGACGATCTCCAGCGGTCCGCCCGGGGCGGTGAGCACGGCGCTGCGCATGGCGGCGCCCCCTCTCGTGTCGTGACGGCCGGTCGGCCGTTTCCTAGCATCGGTATAGCAATGACTGTACTCACGCTATACGACGCAGCATAGCGCTGCTCGAATAGTTTTGTAACATCGTTGTTGTGACCGCTCAGAGGGATCCCGACACCCGCGACCGCATCCTGCGCGCCGCCGCGCGCCTGCTCACCGAGTCCGGCGGCGAGCCGGTCTCGACCCGGGCCGTGTGCACCGCCGCGGGGGTCGGGGCGCCGACGCTCTACCACCACTTCGGCGACAAGCGCGGCCTGTTCGACGCCGTCGCCGCCCACGGGTTCGAGGAGTACCTGGCGGGCAAGCGGTCGCAGACCGGCACCGGCGACCCGGTCGAGGATCTGCGCCGCGGCTGGGACCTGCACATCGAGTACGCCGTCACCCATCCGGCTTTCTACACGCTGATGTACGGGACGCCCCGCACCCCGGCCGCCGCCGGCGAGGCGTACGGCATCCTGCTGGGCCTGGTCGAGGCCGTCGCCGCCGCGGGACGGCTCCGCGTCCCGGTCGCCACCGCCGCCCGCATGATCCACGCCGCCGGGGTCGGGACGGCCCTCACGCTGATCGCGAACCCGTCCGGCGGCGCCGCCGACCGGGACGCCTCGGTCCGCACGCGCGAGGCCGTCCTCGCCGCCGTGACCTCGGAAGGCGACGGCCCGGCCGACGCCACTCCCGCGGCCCGGGCGGTGGCGCTGAAGTCGGCGCTGCGGTCGGCCCCGCCGGCCGGGCTGACCCCCTCGGAGGCGGCGCTGCTGGGCGAGTGGCTGGACCGCCTGGCCGATCAGTCCTGAGCGGTCCCGTCCCCGCGCCGCCCGCGGCGCTTCACGCCGACGCCGCCCCAGAACGCCAGGCCCTTCACGACCACCGTGGGGGCGCCCGGCGCGCCGGGCCCGCTCGCCCGCTGGTCGAACCCGCCCATGATCCCGAGCCCGTCGACGTGCACGGTGACGTCGTCCGGCACGATGATCTCGAATCCGCCCATGATCGCCAGGGCCCGGATCGTCACCCGGCCCTCCTCGAACCGGGCGTCCCTCAGATCGATCTTCCCGCCGCCCCAGAAGGCGAACGCCCTGAAGCTCGGGGGGACGTTCCACACGCCCGCGCGGCGGAATCCGCTCATGATCGCGATGCCGCGGCGCCAGGACGGCGCGCCGGGAACCGGCCGCCGGTCCGCCCCCGCCGCCGGGGGAGCCGCCCGGCCCGGCGACGGCAGGTCGCGGGTGATCGGCTCCAGCTCCCCGTAGGTCTTGGCGGCGTACACCGCGTCCAGCCGCTCGTCCAGCTCGTCCAGCGTCAGCCGCCCGTCGCCGGCCGCGTCCCGCAGCACCTGCGCGACCCGCTCGCGGTCGGCGTCACCGGCCCGCATCTCCGGCGCTCCAGGCGTTCCGGGATGCTCGGGGAGGTTCGTCATGCCCGCAGCCTAGACCGGCGCCACGCGTCGCGGGAGTCAGGGCGCCGGCTCCAGGCGGACCACGACGGACTTGGACGTGGGGGTGTTGCTGATCTCCGCGGTGCTGTCGAGCGGGACCAGGACGTTCGTCTCCGGGAAGTAGGCCGCCGCGCAGCCCGGCGCGGTCGGGTACGAGACGGCGCGGAAGGCGGGGGCGCGGCGCTCGGCGCCGTCCGGCCACTCCGAGACCAGGTCGACGGTCGCGCCGTCGGCGATGCCGAGGCGGTCCAGGTCGGCGGGGTTGACGAGCACGACGCGGCGTCCGGCCCTGATGCCCCGGTAGCGGTCGTCCAGGCCGTAGACGGTGGTGTTGTACTGGTCGTGGCTGCGGAGGGTCTGGAGCAGCAGCCGCCCCTCGGGGACCCGCAGGACCTCCAGCTCGTTCACGGTGAGGTTGGCCTTGCCGGTCGCCGTCGGGAACCGGCGCTCGTCGCGGGGAGCGTGGGGGAGCGTGAAGCCGCCCGGCTCGCGGAGGCGGGCGTTGAAGTCCTCGAAGCCCGGGACGACCCGGGAGACGTGGTCGCGGATCACGTCGTAGTCGCGCTCCATCGCCTCCCAGCCGATGTCCGAGCCGGGCAGCGCGGCCCGCGCGAGCCGGCAGACGATCGCCACCTCCGACAGCAGGCGCCCGGACGCCGGTGCGAGGCGGCCGCGGGAGGCGTGCACCATGCCCATGGAGTCCTCGACGGAGACGATCTGCGGCCCCGTCTCCCGCACGTCGCGCTCGGTGCGGCCGAGCGTCGGGAGGATCAGCGCCACCTCCCCGGTCACCGCGTGCGACCGGTTGAGCTTGGTCGACACCTGAGCGGTCAGCCGGCAGCGGCGCAGGGCCGCCTCCGTCACGGCGGAGTCGGGGGTGGCGCGGACGAAGTTTCCGCCCATGCCGAGGAACACCTTCGCCCTGCCGTCGCGCATGGCGCGGATCGCCCCGACGGTGTCCAGGCCGTGCTCGCGGGGCGGCTCGAACCCGAACTCGGCGGCGAGGGCGTCCAGGAAGGCGGGTTTCGGCCGCTCCCAGATGCCCATCGTCCGGTCGCCCTGCACGTTGGAGTGGCCGCGCACCGGGCAGACGCCCGCTCCGGGCCGGCCGATGTTGCCGCGCAGCAGCAGGAAGTTGACGATCTCGCGGATGGTCGGCACGGAGTTGCGGTGCTGGGTGAGGCCCATCGCCCAGCAGACGACGATCCGCTCGGCGGCGAGGACGTCGCCCAGCGTCGCGGCGATCTCCTCGCGGGTGAGGCCGGTCGCCTCCAGCACGTCGTCCCAGTCCAGGCCGAGGGCGTGCTCGCGGAACGCCTCGAAGCCGTGCGCGTGGGCGTCGAGGAACTCCCGGTCGAGGGCCCCGGGCGCGTCCGACTCCAGCAGCATCCGGTTGAGCGCCTGGAACAGCGCGAGGTCGCCGTTCAGCCGGATCTGCAGGAACCGGTCGGCCAGCACCGTGCCCCGCCCGGCCATCCCGGAGGCGCGCTGCGGGTTCTTGAACCGCATCAGCCCCGCCTCGGGCAGCGGGTTGACGGCGACGACGCGGGCGCCCTCCCGTTTCGCCCGCTCCAGCGCCGACAGCATCCGCGGGTGGTTCGTTCCGGGGTTCTGGCCGACGACGAAGACGAGGTCGGCCCGGTAGAGGTCCTCCAGCAGCACCGAACCCTTGCCGATGCCGATCGTCTCGCTCAGCGCGGACCCGGACGACTCGTGGCACATGTTGCTGCAGTCGGGCATGTTGTTCGTGCCGAACGCCCGCGCGAACAGCTGGTAGGCGAACGCGGCCTCGTTGCTGGTCCGCCCGGAGGTGTAGAAGACGGCCTCGTCCGGCGAGTCCAGGGCGTTGAGCTCGGACGCCAGCAGCCCGAAGGCCTCGTCCCACGACACCGGCTCGTAGTGCCCCGACCCGGCGCGCTTCACCATCGGCTCGGTCAGCCGCCCCTGCTGGCCCAGCCAGTGGTCGGACCGCCCGGCCAGCTCCTCGACGCCGTGCTCGGCGAAGAACTCCCGGGTGACGCGCCGCGCCGTGGCCTCCTCCGCGACGGCCTTGGCGCCGTTCTCGCAGAACTCGGCGGCGTGCCGGTGGTCGCCCTCCGGCCAGGCGCACCCCGGGCAGTCGAACCCCTGCTTCTGGTTGACGCGCAGCAGCGTCAGCGCCGTCCGCCGCACGCCCATCTGCGCGTGGGCGTGGCGCAGCGCGGCGGTGACGCCGGGAACGCCCGCCGCCCAGGTCTTCGGCTCCGAGACCTCCAGCTCGGAGTCGTCGAAGTCACCGGCGGGCGCCTTGCGCGTCATAGGGCACATCCTCGTGGTCGGCCGACACCCCCACTGTCGCACGACCGCGCCGGTCCGGCGCGCTACTGGGGCGGGCCTTCCGTCAGGTGGACCGTCCCCGCCCTCCGGTCGCCCTGGCTCGTCGTCCACTCGATCCGGACGGCGTCCCCCGGATGGTGGGCCAGCATCAGGTTCGTGAGAGTGGACGGGGTGTCGACCGCGGCGTCGCCGAAGGCGACGATGACGCCCCCGACCGGAACCCCGGCGGCCTCGGCGGGGGAGCCGGGCACGAGTTCGGCGACCAGCGCGCCGGGGGAGCGGCCGTTCGGGCGGACCTTGACGCCGAGCATCGCGGTGCGGCCGATGTGCACGGTCGAGGACGCCTCGCCGCGCTGGATCTGCCGGGCGATCTCCAGCGCCCGGTCGGACGGGATCGCGTAGCCCCGGTGGTCCTCGCGCTTCTGGGTGTCCTTCACCGGGAACCCGGCGGACGCCGCGGTGTTGATGCCGATGACCTTGCCGGAGGTGTCCAGCAGCGGCCCGCCGGAGTCGCCCGGCCGGATCGGCGCGTTCGTCTCGATCAGCCCGGTGAGCCGCTCGGAGGTGCCGGTGCTGTCGTCGCGCGCGGTGACCGACTGCTCCAGTGCGGTGATCTTGCCGGTGACGACCGTGGGCGTGCCTCCCTTGCCGCCCGCGTTGCCGACGGCGGTGACCGTGTCGCCGACCGCGACGCCGCCCGCGGAGGCGAACGCGGCGGTCTTCAGCCGGGTCGCGCCGGACAGCCGGATCACCGCGATGTCGCCCGCCCGGTCGTAGCCCACGACCTGCGCCGGGTAGCCGCGCCGGTCGTCGACGTCCGTCCCCCTGATCGCGGTGGCGCCCTGGATGACGTGGTTGTTGGTCAGCACCAGGCCGGACGCGGTGAGCACGATGCCCGTCCCGGCGGCGCGGGTGCCGTTCAGCGTCTGCTCGGTCTCGATGTTGACCACGCCCGGCCGCCGCCCGCTGGGCCTGGCGTGCTTGTGGCGGGTCGGCGCGGCGGACGGCGGCGCGTCCTGCGGGCTTCCGCTCTCCACGACCCGGCAGCCGGGGGCGAGGAGGGCCAGGAGCGCCACCAGCAGCACCGGGATCGCGGCGCGGGCGCGGCGGCGCCTGGAGTCCTCGCTCACCTGGATGCCTCCTCCCGCAGGTTCCTCCCATGATTCCCGATTCCGGGGGATTAGACCGAAGGGGGAGGAGGCAATGCGGTGCGTCAGCCGGTGAAGTAGCGGCGGGGGTTCTCCACCAGCATCTGGTCGATCTGCGCGTCGGAGACGCCGGCGGCGCGCAGGGCCGGCAGGACGTCCTCGCTGATGTGGCGGTAGTTCCAGTTCGGCTGCATCGCGGGCACCGTCGCAGGGTCGGGGCCGAACCAGTCCATGAAGCAGGACGCGTCGTGGCTGAGGACCATCCGGTCGGCGTAGCCCCGCTCGCACAGCGCCGCCACGGTCGCGACCCGCTCCGAGGTCGGGTTGATGATGTCGAGGCCGAAGCGGTCCATGCCGAGGATCGCGCCGGTGTCGGCCAGCTCCATCAGGTAGTCGAGGTCGTTGCTGTCGCCCGCGTGCCCCACGACGACCTTGGAGAGGTCCACGCCCTCCTCGCCGAGCAGGCCCACGACCGTCCGGCCCGCGTGGATCGAGCTCTCGGTGTGCACGGTGACCGGCGCGCCCGTCTCCCGGTGCGTCGCGGCGACGGCCCGCAGCACCCGCTCGACGCCGGGCGTGAGGCCGGGGGCGTCCACGGCGCACTTGAGGAACGCGGCCTTGACCCCCGTCCCGGCGATGCCCTCGGTCAGGTCGCGGGTGAAGTCCGCGATCATGGGGTCGGGGCCCTGGTCCACCAGCGTGCCGGGACCCCGGTGGTGGAACTGGAACGGCACGTCGTTGTAGGTGTAGATGCCCGTCGCCACGATGATGTTGAGCTCCGGCACCTGCTCGTTGATCCGCTGGATCCGCGGGAGGTACCGGCCGAGCCCCCACACCGTGGGGTCGGCGATGGTGGTGACGCCGAGGCCGGCCAGCTCGCGCAGCTTGCCGACCGCGTCGGCGACCTTCTCCTCCTCGTCCCACCAGTCGCCCGCGCCGTAGTTCTGGACGTACTCCGCGCCGAGCACGAAGACGTGCTCGTGCATCAGCGTGCGCCCGAGGGCGGCGGCGTCGACGGGGCCGCGGACGGTTTCAACTGCGGGCATCGATTCTCCTGCGGTGCGCGGTGATGCCGGGGGATCCGACACCGGCCCGGGGGCATACCGACTGGTCGGTTTCTGGCAAGCTAGAGCGCGGAACGCACCGGAGTCAACGCGGCGCGCTAAGGAGGTGCCCAGGTGGCCCAGTCCGAGTCGGGGCCCGGTCCCGCGCCGGAGTCGGCGGCGCCCGTCAGGCAGAGCGCGGTCGAGCGGCGGATCCTGGACGCGGCGCTGCGGCTGTTCGCCGAGCGCGGCTTCGACGGGACGCCCGTGCAGAGCATCGTGGAGGCCGCCGAGGTCACCAAGGGCGCGCTGTACCACTACTTCGACTCCAAGGACGACCTGCTCTACGAGATCTACCACTCGCTGATCGCCCGCCAGCTCGCCGACCTCGGGGCTGTGCTGGCGCGGGGACTGCCGCCGCGCGAGGCCGTCCACGCGGTGCTGACCGGGCTGATCCGCAGCACCGCCGAGCACATCGACGAGGCGAAGGTGTTCGCCCGCGAGATGCACCGGCTGGACCACGCCCGGATGCGCTCGGTCCGCGCCGACCGCCGCCGCTACCACGTGACGTTCCGGAACCTCATCGAGCAGGGCCAGCGCGACGGCGTGTTCGGCACCGGGACCCCCGCCGAGACGATCACGATCGTCGCGCTCGGCATGGTCAACCAGATGCCGTCCTGGTACCGCGCGGACGGCCCCAAGCCCGCCGCCAGGCTCGCCGACGAGGTCGCCGGGTTCATCCTCGGCGCGCTCGACCGGCCCGCGGACTGACGGCGCCGGGCGGGACGCGGTCTCAGGTCCGCTCCGCCGCCCGCGGGGCCCGGGAGGCGGCCGCGGCGAGCGGCGCCAGCGCCGTCAGCGCGCCCAGCACGAGGATCAGCACCAGCCTCCGGCCGGCCGGAGGGGGATCGGACAGCTCGGAGCCGGCGGAGGCGGCCGCCTGGGTCATGGGGGGTCTCCAGCGGGGGGGAGGCTCAGACGGTGGTGATGACCTGGGCGGCGTCGAGGCGCGGGTTGCGGGCGTGGAAGGCGTCCGGGGCGGGCCGTCCCGCGTTGACCACGGCGATGGGGCGGACGTTGCCCCCCGGGAAGAACTCCTTCTCGACGGCGTCAGCGTCGAAACCGGTCATCGGGCCCGCGGCGAGACCGGCCGCGCGGATGCCGAGGATCAGGTAGCCGAGCTGGAGGGCGGCGTTGAACCGGGCCATCGCCGGCCTGCCGGGGCTGTCCCGCAGGGCCTCGCGGGCGCCCTCCCGGTGCGGGAACGTGACCGGCATGTGCTCGTGGAAGTCCTCGTCGGCGGCGGCGATGAGGGTCAGCGGGGCCGTCGCGGTCTTGGCGCGGTTGCCCTCGCTCATGAGCGGGACCAGCCGCTCGCGCGCCTCCCGGCTGCGCACGTCCACGATGCGCAGCGGCTGGCTGTTCATCGCGGTCGGGGCCCACCTGACCAGGTCGTAGATCGCGCGGACCTGGTCCTCGCCGACCGGCTCGCCGGTGAAGGCGTTGGCGGTGCGCGCCTCGCGGAACAGCAGTTCCTGGGCGGCGGGGTCCAGGACGAGCGGGGTCTGGGTCGCGGTCGTCATCGTGCGATGCCTCTCGGACGGGAACTCTCCGAGGAGTCAATGCGATGACGGTCCGTTATCTTCCGCGTCAGGAAGTGGGGTGCGCCACACCCGGAGGAAGCGGCCGCGGCGGCGGCCGATCAGAACGGGAGGCGTTCGGCGGCCGCGACGAGCGCGCCCGCGATGGTGGCGACGGTCAGGACCGACACTCCGGCCAGCACGGCCCAGCGCCCCGCCTGGTACCCGGCGGGGACGCGGCCGGCGTCGCGGCCGCGCACCGGCCAC
>NZ_JBFARL010000139.1:0-22556 GCF_040674655.1 Actinomadura sp. NPDC049753
CGGGGCGTCCCGGCCGGCCCCGGCGCCGGGGCGCCCGGCCTCAGCGGTCCACGCGCGGGCTCGTCGCCGGGCCGCCGAAGATGTCGTCGAGGTCGTAGGCCACCGGCACCTCCAGCTGGGCGTAGGTGCAGGAGCCCGGCGTCCGGTCGGGGCGCCAGTTCCGGAACCGCGCGGTATGCCGGAACCGGTCGCCCTCCATCGCCTCGTACGCCACCTCGACCACCAGCTCCGGACGCAGCGGAACCCAGCTGAGGTCCTTCTTGCCGGTCCATCGGGAGATCGCCCCGGGCATGCGGTCGACGGTCGCCTCCGTCTGGCTCGCCCACTCGGCCCACGGGTGCTGGGACAGATCCTCCAGCCGGTAGGGCCGCAACTCCTCGACCAGTTCGGCGCGGCGCTTCATCGTGAACGACGCCGCGACGCCGACGTGCTGGAGGTTGCCGTCGGCGTTGTAGAGCCCGAGCAGCAGCGACCCCACGATGGGCCCCGACTTGTGCCAGCGGAAGCCCGCCACCACGCAGTCGGCCGTCCGCTCGTGCTTGACCTTGAACAGCACGCGCTTGTCGGGCTCGTACGGGGTGTCGCGCGGTTTGGCGATGACGCCGTCCAGCCCGGCGCCCTCGAACTCGTCGAACCAGCGCAGCGCCAGCTCGTAGGAGTCGGACGCGGGCGTGACGTGGATCGGCGCCTTCGCCCCGGCCAGGGTGTCGACGAGCCGCTGCCGCCGCTCGCCGAGCGGCACCTCCATCAGCGACTCCTCACCGAGGGCGAGCAGGTCGAACGCCACGAACGACGCCGGAGTCTGCTCCGACAGGAGCTTGACCCGCGAGGCGGCCGGATGGATGCGCTGCTGGAGGGCGTCGAAGTCGAGGCGCGTCCCCCGGGGCAGCACGATCTCGCCGTCCACCACGCACCGCTCGGGCAGCTCGCGCCGCACCGCCTCGACCAGCTCGGGGAAGTAGCGGGTGAGCGGCTTCTCGCCGCGGCTGGACAGCTCCACCTCGTCGCCGTCGCGGAAGACGATGCAGCGGAACCCGTCCCACTTCGGCTCGTACAGCAGGTCGCCCTTGGGCATGGTCTTGACCGCCTTGGCCAGCATCGGCGGCAGCGGCGGGCTGATCGGCAGGTCCATCCCCCCATCTTGCGCCCCCGCACCGACAAAAGCGCGTCCCGGGGGTCCGATAACGTGCAGGTCATGCGCCGTCTGCTGCCCGATCCCGTCGCCGGCGTCGACCCCTACGAGGCCTACGGCGACCTGCCGCGCCTGCGGCTCGGCATGGTCATGAGCGCGGACGGGTCCGTCACCGACGCCGAGGGCTGGACCGACGGCCTCGGCGGCGCCGCCGACTTCCGCGTCTTCCGGACCCTGCGCGCCCTGGCCGGCGCGATCCTCGTCGGCGCCGGGACCGTCCGCACCGGACGCCTCGGCCCGGCGCGCCTGCGCGGAGACCTGCGCGCCCGCCGCGGCGGGCCGCCCGCCCCCATCGTGGTGGTGAGCCGCTCCCTCGACCTCGACTGGACGCTCCCGCTGTTCACCGAGACCGAGACGCCCACCGTCGTCGTGACGACCCGGAACGCCAGGGCCGGGGTCCCGGGCCACCTCCGGGTGGTCGCGGAAGGCGACGACGACGTCGATCTCCCCGCCGCCGTGAGAGCCCTGCGCGAGGACCTCGGCTTCGAGCATCTCCTCTGCGAGGGCGGTCCGTCCCTGGCCACCGCGCTCATCAGGGCGTCGCTCGTCGACGAGCTGTGCCTCAACATCGCGCCCACCCTCCTCGGAGGCGCGCACCACACCCGCCTGCTGGAGGGCCTGGACGCCGAGGTGCCGCTCGAACCGGCCGCCCTCTACCTCGACGAGGGCGTGCTGTTCGTGCGCTACCGGTTGCGGGCGTAGCGCGAGACCGGCTGCCGCGACCTCCGTGAGGACGTCCCGCGCCCCCCGCGCACTCCGGCGTGGTGACGGTCCGTCCCCCAATCTGTACGAATCCGTCATGCCGGAAGCGCTGGGGGGCGACACTAGACGGCAGGGGACGGGTGAGAATCTCACGAAAGGAGCGGGGGTGGAGTACGCCGCATTGGGCGCGTGGATCATCGCCGCCGTCGCGGGCGGATATCTGCTGGCCGTGTGGTTGGTCAACGGGGGGCGTTCGACCAAGGTGACGCGGTTCCCGCGGCTCGTCGTGGTGGGGCATCCGCTCTCGGCCGTCGCGGGCCTGGCCGTGTGGATCGTCTACGTCGTCACAGGGAACGCCGCCTACGCCTGGGTCGCCTTCGCGGCCCTGCTCGTCATCATCTTCCAGGGACTGCTGCTGTTCACCCGCTGGCTCGTCGGCCGCGGCGGCCGCCACGCCAGGGGAGCGGAGCAGGCGTTCCCGGCCGCGGCGGTCGCCGTCCACGGCGCGGTGGCGGTCGCGACGTTCGTCCTGGTCTTCCTGACCGCGATGGAGGTCGGCCGGGCGTGAGCCGCGCGGCTCACGCCCCGCGCCGCAGGACGAGGAGCGCGCGGTCGACGACCGTCACCACGTCGCGGGCCTTGAGGCGGGGACGCTCGCCGACCGTGCCGGGCTCGGCGGTGTCGAGGGCGAACTCCCAGCGCTCGCCGTACTCGGCGCCGGGCAGCGTGAACTCGACCGGCTCCGACCCGGCGTTGATCAGCAGCAGGAACGAGTCGTCCCGGACGCGCCGGCCGCGCGGGTCGGGCTCGGTGATGGCGTCGCCGTTGAGGAACACGCCGAGCGACTTGGCGAAGCCGACGTTCCAGTCCTGGTCGGTCATGCTCTCGCCGGCCGGGGTCAGCCAGGCGATGTCGGCGGCGGCGCCGCGGCCCGTCCCGGTGAAGAAGCGGCGGCGCCGGAACACCGGGTGGTCGTGCCGCAGCCGCGACACGAGCCGGACGAACTCCATGTCGCCCGAGTCCTCCCAGTGGACCCAGGCGATCTCGTTGTCCTGGCAGTAGGCGTTGTTGTTGCCCTCCTGCGTGCGGCCGAGCTCGTCCCCGTGGGAGAGCATCGGCACGCCCTGCGACAGGAACAGCGTCGCGAGGAAGTTGCGGCGCTGCCGGGCCCGCAGTTCGAGGACCCCGGGGTCGCGGGCGGGGCCCTCGGCGCCGCAGTTCCACGACCGGTTGTCGTCGGTGCCGTCCCGGTTGTCCTCGCCGTTGGCCTCGTTGTGCTTGTGGTCGTAGGAGACGAGGTCGGTGAGCGTGAACCCGTCGTGGCAGGTCACGAAGTTGATGGACGCGAACGGGCGGCGCGCGCTGTGCTCGTAGAGGTCGGAGGAGCCGGTCAGCCGGGACGCGAACTCCGGCATGGTCGCGTACGAGCCGCGCCAGAAGTCGCGGACGGTGTCGCGGTACTTGCCGTTCCACTCCGTCCACAGCGGCGGGAAGTTGCCGACCTGGTAGCCGCCCTCTCCCACGTCCCACGGCTCGGCGATGAGCTTCACCTGGGACACGACGGGGTCCTGCTGGACGAGGTCGAAGAACGCGGCCAGCCGGTCGACGTCGTGCAGTTCGCGGGCCAGCGCCGAGGCGAGGTCGAAGCGGAACCCGTCGACGTGCATGTCCAGGATCCAGTAGCGCAGCGAGTCCATGATGAGCTGCAGCGCGTGCGGGTTCCGGACGTTCAGCGAGTTGCCGCAGCCGGTGTAGTCGAGGTGGTAGCGCTTGTCGTCGTCGCGCAGCCGGTAGTACGACGCGTTGTCGATGCCCCGGAACGACAGCGTCGGGCCCAGGTGGTCGCCCTCCGCCGTGTGGTTGTAGACGACGTCCAGGATGACCTCGATGCCCGCCTCGTGCAGGGCGCGGACCATCGCCTTGAACTCCAGCACCTGCTCGCCGGACTGCCCCGAGGAGCTGTAGGAGTTGTGCGGCGCGAAGAACCCGATCGTGTTGTAGCCCCAGTAGTTGTCGAGGCCCCGCGCCACCAGGGCGTGCTCGGGGACCGACTGGTGCACCGGCATCAGCTCGACCGCGGTCACCCCGAGGTCGAGCAGGTGGTCGATCATCACCGGGTGCGCGACGCCCGCGTAGGTCCCGCGCTGCTCCTCCGGGACGGCCGGATGCAGCTTCGTCAGGCCCTTGACGTGCGCCTCGTAGATGACGCTCTCGTGGTAGGGGACGCGCGGCGGCCGGTCGTCCCCCCAGTCGAAGAACGGGTTGATGACCACGTTCTTCGGCATGTAGGGGGCGCTGTCGTCCTCGTTCAGCGCGTCGGGGTCGGCGAACCGGTAGGAGAACAGCGCCTCGTTCCAGCGGATCAGCTCGTGCGGCGTGACGCCCGCGACGGCCTTGCCGTACGGGTCGAGCAGCAGCTTGGAGGGGTTGCAGCGATGCCCCTCACGGGGGTCGAACGGCCCGTGCACCCGGTACCCGTAGCGCTGGCCGGGCCCGATGCCGGGCAGGTAGCCGTGCCAGACGAAACCGTCCACCTCGGGCAGGTCCCGCCGCGTCTCGCGCCCCTCGGCGTCGAACAGGCACAGCTCGACCCGCCGGGCCACCTCCGAGAACAGCGCGAAGTTCGTGCCCGTGCCGTCCCAGGTGGCGCCCAGCGGATAGGGGTCCCCAGGCCACACCTCCCGCATGCTCCTCCAACCCTCGGCCGGTACGTCTGGCTCGTCGATTGTGGCCTACCCGCACCCTTCCCCGCGCGCGGAGGCCTTTCACACACGTGTCATTCCGGTGCGGCGCCGCGGGGGAGGCGCCAGACGACCTCCTCGTCGCGGGTCTCCCCGGTGCGGCGCAGCCCGATCCTCGCCGCGACGGCCGCGGACGCGCGGTTGCCCGGATGGACGGTCGCGACGACGTCGTGCACGCCGTGCGCCGCGAGCCAGTCCAGCAGCGCGCGGGCGGCCTCGGTGGCGAACCCGAACCCCTGGTACGGCATGCCGATCACCCAGGCGACCGACGCGAGCGGCCGCGGCGGGCCCGGCGTGACCGTCGACCCGGCCGAGGCGGGCGTCACGGCGAACCCCGGCGGCGCCGGGGTGACCGTCGCCTGCACGTACCCGACGGCCTGCCCGTCCCGGGCGCGGCGGACGATCCAGTTCAGCCAGCACTCCTGGTGGTAGGGCGCCGGGCCCGCGACCAGGTGCGCGTAGCGGGCGCGCAGCTCGTCGCGCGTGAGGGGCTCGCCGCCGATGTGGCGATGCAGGCGGGGGTCGTCCAGGACGGGGGCCATCTCGTCCGCGTGGTGGACCGCCAGCGGCTCCAGGACGAGGCGCTGGGTGCGGATGGTGTCGGCGATCGGCCCGTACACCCGCCGATCCTATGCTCTCGCTTGCCGGCGGGCCCGTGGAGCGGCCCTCACAGCCGCCACTCGGACCGCCCGCCGGACAGCCGCCGCGTCCAGGCGCCGGCCGGATGCTGGCGCGGGTGGAGCCACAGCCACGGCTGGGCGTGCCGGAACGGCAGGTCGGTGCCGGGCTGCCACGGGAACAGGCCGTCCCCGTTGGGCCAGACGACCTGGAGGGTCGGCGGCGGCCGCCGGTAGAACGCCACGGCGCCGCCGAACAGCCCGACGGACCAGTCCGGTTCGACGTTCCGGAAGGCCGCCTGCTGCCCCCGCACGACGCCGTCGCGGCGCTCCCCGTCGGCGGGGGCGCGCCCCTCGGCGGTCTCGCGGCCGAGCATGTTGAGGATCTCTTCCGTCTCGTACACGTCGCCGCCGAACATCGCGAGTTCGGGGGCGCCGTGGCTGTGCCACAGGCCGACCGTGTACGCCCAGCCTGGGCCGTCCTCGTCCGGCTGGACGAGGACGACGCTCCACCCGTACTGGGTGATGTGCACGATGGTGCGGAGATGGAAGTTGTCCAGGCGGTCGCGGTCGCCGTAGTCACGGCACATCACGCAGGTGCATGAGAGGCGGTCGCCGGACATGACCCTCAGTTTACGATCAATCGACCCTGGGCGAGCATGTCGCTGCGCGCACGGTCACCAGAACGCGCCGGTGTCGCGCGGCGGCGCCTCGTGCTCGTGCCGCACGGCGGGGCCGCGCAGGCCCCGGACGGCCATGGCGCCCAGCAGCATCGCGGCGGGCATGCCGAGGGGGAGGGCCGTGAGCGGGGCGACGGACGCCACGTCCAGGGCCGTCCCGCCGAGCAGGCCCGCGACGCCGAGGTCGGCGCCGCGCCGACCCGCGCCGAGCGGCGGCGCCAGGAGGGCGGCGGCGACGGCGAAACCGGCCGCGGGCGCCGCCAGCGCGCGGCGCCGGACGAAGAACGCCAGCGCCACGCCCAGCGCCCCCACGACGGGCAGCGCCATCACGCCGTACCAGCGTTCCGGCTCCGGCCGCATGCCGACCTCGATGAGGGGAGCCGGGACGCCTTTGCGCAGGTGCCAGCGGCGATTCCCGGAAATGTCGGGACGCACCGTTGCGGATACCGGCGGAAGCCGCAATTGCATGGCCGTGTCGTCGAAACCCCGCGTCGCGAGTTCGCGCGCCGCGCCGGAAGTGTCGATTCTCAGGAACGGCCTGCGTCCCGTCCGGTAGGCGCGGTCGATTTCCGCGCGGGCGAACGGCCCCCCGCGGTCTTTTCTCGTGCGGACGCGGACGGCCCCGGCATCGGGGAACAACGTCCCGGCGATCCGGCCCGCGAGGGCCCGCACCTCGGCGTCCGACCGGAGCCGCCCCACCGCGTACAGGTCGACCTGGGCGCCGCCGTCGGCCAGGAGGACGACCTCCATCCGCGACCGCCGCTCCCGGGGCGGCGCTCCGCCGCATCCGGCGAGCACGGCGAATACCAGCACGATCATCGCGACCGCGGCAAGCCGCCGAAAACGCACCCAGGCCTCGCTTCGTCGGTCGGTGTCCCGGCGCCGGAAGAATGATCTATTTTATGCGCGACCACCGGTGGAGAACAGCAGGGAGAAGACCATGGCCGACGACCCGGTCAACGCGATCGACACCTCCGTTCCGCACTCCGCGCGCATATGGAACTACTGGCTCGGCGGCAAGGACAACTACCCGGTCGACCGCGACGCCGGTGACCAGTACGTCAGCATCTACCCCGGGATCGTGGACATAGCGCGGACAGGCCGGCACTTCCTGGCCCGCGCCGTCCGGTACCTGGCGGGGGAGGCGGGCGTCCGCCAGTTCCTGGACGTCGGCACCGGCCTGCCCACTGTCGACAACACCCACGAGGTGGCGCAGCGCGTCGCGCCCGAGGCGCGCATCGTGTACGTCGACAACGACCCGCTGGTGCTGTCCCACGCGCACGCCCTGCTGACGAGCCGTCCCGAGGGCGAGACCAGCTACATCGAGTCCGACATGCGCGACCCCGAGCAGATCCTGGCGATCGCCCAGGGCAGGCTCGACTTCGACCGCCCGATCGCCCTGATGCTGATGGGCGTCCTCGGGCACATCGACTCCTACGACGAGGTCCTGCACGTCATCCGGACCCTGATGGGCGGCCTGCCCTCCGGCAGCCATCTCGCCCTCTACGACGACACCGACACCGACGAGGCCCACAACAAGGCGCAGCAGGAATACGACGACACCGGCGCCGTCCCGTACCGGCTGCGCCGCCCCGAGCAGATCGCCGGGTACTTCGAAGGCTTCGAGCTGGTGGAGCCCGGTGTGGTGGCGTGCGAGAAGTGGCGCCCCGAGCCGAGCCCGTTCGGTGAGACGCCGAGCACCTCGACCCTCTGCGGGGTCGCCCGCAAGGCCTGACAGGACGGGCCGCCGGCCGGAACCGGCCGACGGCCCGTCCGCCGCTCAGATCGCCGCCAGTTCCACCGGGATGTTGCCGCGGGTGGCGTTGGAGTAGGGGCACACCTGGTGGGTGGTCTCGACGAGCTGCTGCTTGGTCTCCGCGCTGAGGGCGTCGGGCAGCTTCGCCACCAGCTTGACGTCGAGCTGGAAGCCGCCCGAGCCGTTCGGGCCGAGGCCGACCTCCGCGGTCACGGACATGCCGGAGACGTCGATCTTCTGCTTCCGCGCCACCAGCTGCATGGCGCTGGCGAAGCACGCGGCGTAGCCGGCCGCGAACAGCTGCTCGGGGTTCGTGCCGTCGCCGTCGCCCCCGAGCTCCTTCTGCAGAGCCAGCTGGAGGTCCAGCCGCCCGTCGGAGGTGAAGGCGCGCCCGTCGCGCCCGGTGGCGGTGGCGGTGGTCGTGTACTGGCTCATCAGCCGTCCCTTCACAAGTAGACAGACAGATCTGTCTGCGCTTCAGGAGACTAGACGGGTCTGTCTGGTAGCGTCAAGGTGTGACCACGAGATCCTCGGCGCCTCGCCGGAGCGCGGCCTGGTCCCGCGTGTTCGACACCGCGACGCGCCTGTTCTACGCCGAGGGCGTGCACGCCGTGGGCGTCGACCGGATCATCGCCGAGGCCGGAGTGGCGAAGGCGACCTTCTACCACCACTTCCCGAGCAAGGACGACCTCGTCCGCGCCTACGTCACCGAGCAGAGCCTGCGGCAGCGCGGCATCGCCGACATGCCCGGGTCCGCGACGCCCCGCGAGGCGCTCCTCACGGCGTTCGAGCGGATGTGCACGTTCGGCTCCGAGCCCTCCTACCGCGGCTGCCCGTTCATCAACGTCGCCGCCGAGTACCCCGACCCCGCCCACCCGGTCCGCCGGGCGGTCGAAGAGCACCGCGAGTGGTGCCGGAGCCTGTTCCGCGACCTGCTGGCCGCCGACGGCCATCCCGACCCCGAGCGCACGGCCCACACCCTCATGCTCCTGAGGGACGGCCTCGCCGTCGGCTTCGACCTCGACGACCCGGCGACGGTCCGCACCGCGGTCCACGAGGCCATCACCAGAATCCTGGACGCCCCCACCCACCCCCCCGAACCCGCCCGCCCGTGACCCGAGGCGCGGGAGTGGTTGCGCGCCGTCGGCTGAGCGTGCGCCCGGGTGTCAGCGGTGGAGGAGGGTCTCCCGGGTCATGCGGGAGAGTTTCTCGGGGTTGCGGACGGCGTAGAGGCCGGTGACGCGGCCGTCGTCGACGCGGGTCGCGATGACGGTGTCGATCTCGCCGGCGCGACCGAGGATCAGCGCGGGGTGGCCGTTGACGTGCGTCGGCCGCAGCGTGACCGCGCCGGAGAGCCTGGCGAGCACGGCGGCCACCTTCTCCGCCCCGACCACGGGCGCGAGCGCGGCCTGGACGACGCCGCCGCCGTCGGTCAGCAGGACGACGTCCGGCGCGAGGACGTCCAGCAGGTTCCGCAGGTCGCCGGTCTCGACCGCCTGCCGGAAGGCGTCGAGCGCGGCCCGGGCGTCGGACGGGGTGGCGGTGTCGCGGGGCCTGCGCGCGGCGACGTGCCTGCGGGCGCGGTGGGCGATCTGACGGACCGCGTCGGGGTTCTTGCCGACGGCCTGGGCGATCTCTTCGTAGTCCAGGCCGAACACCTCGCGCAGCACGAACACCGCCCGCTCGGTCGGCACGAGGGTCTCCAGCACCAGCAGCATCGCCATCGAGAGGCTCTCGGCCAGTTCGACGTCCTCGGCCACGTCGGGCGTGGTCAGCAGCGGCTCGGGCAGCCAGGGTCCGACATAGGACTCCTTGCGCCGGCGCAGCGTGCGCAGCCGGGTGAGCGCCTGGCGGGTGGTGGCCCGCACCAGGTACGCGCGGGGATCCCGCACCGCCTCCAGGTCGACGCCCGTCCACCGCAGCCAGGTCTCCTGCAGGGCGTCCTCGGCGTCGGCGGCCGAGCCGAGCATCTCGTAGGCGACGGTGAACAGCAGATTGCGGTGGGCGATGAACGCCTCGGTGGCGGCGTCCATGCGGCCGTCGGCCGTGCCCTTCGATCGTTCGTCCATGGCCCTCTCCCTTGCGCGTCTCGTGCCGTGCACAGGACGCCGGGCCCGGTCCGCGTGTGACATCCGCGGCCGGTGGCGCACGTCACACGCGTGCCCTGTCACGGAGGAGGGGGCGGCGTCATCTCGTGTCCAGAACCGCGTGGAGAGCCGCGCGGGCCACGAGACGGGAGCCTGACCATGATCGAGAACACCGGGAGCCGGACGGTGGCGATGGTCACCGGGGCCAACAAGGGGATCGGCCGGGCGGTCGCCGGGGCCCTCGCCGACCGGGGCATGACGGTCCTGCTCGGTGCGCGGGACCGGCGGCGCGGGGAGGAGGCGGCCTCGGCGCTGCGCGCAGCGGGCGGCGACGCGCACGCGGTGCGCCTGGACGTCACCGACACGGCCACCGTCCAGGACGCCGCGAAGTGGGTCGAGGAGCGCTACGGGCGCCTCGACGTGCTGGTCAACAACGCGGGCATCACCGGCTCGGGACAGGTGGCGCCCCAGGACGCCGTCGACCAGGTCCCCAGTTCCGTCGACCTGGAGATGGTCCGGACGGTGTTCGCGACCAACGTCTTCGGAGTGATCGCGGTGACCAACGCCATGCTGCCGCTGCTGCGCCGGTCGCCGGCGGCGCGCGTCGTCAACGTCAGCAGCCACGCCGGGTCGCTGACCCTCACCAGCGACCCGGACGGCCCCTTCGCGGCGCTGCTGCCGTCGGCCGCGTACACGCCGTCCAAGGCGGCGCTGAACGCGTTGACCGTGCAGTACGCCAACGAGCTGCGCAAGGACGGCGTGCTCGTCAACGCGGTCGCCCCCGGCTTCGTCGACACCGACAGCAACGACCACACGGGGCATCTCACCCCCGCGGAGGGCGCCGCCGTCGTGGTGCGCCTGGCCACGCTCGGCGCGGACGGGCCGACCGCCGGCTTCTTCGGCGCGGACGGCCCGCTGCCCTGGTAGGGCCGCCTCAGGCGGGCAGCATGCCGTGGCGCAACTGGAGCAGGGACTTGCTGAGCAGGCGTGAGACGTGCATCTGCGAGATGCCGAACCGCTCGGCGATCTGCGTCTGGGTCTGGTTGCCGAAGAAGCGCAGCAGGACGATGGTGCGCTGCCGTTCGGGCAGCTCGCCGAGCAGGGACCAGAGGGTCTTGCGCTCGACCACGTGCTGCAGGTCCGGGTCTTCGGCGCCGAGGTGGTCGACGATGAGGCCGGCGTCGGTCTCGGAGCCCCCTTCGGCGGGCGCGTCCAGGGACAGCGGGTTGTAGGAGTCCCGCGCGATGACGGCCTCGGTGACCTCCTCCAGGCCGATGCCGAGGAGGTCGGCGAGTTCGCGGGGCGTGGGGGAGCGGCCGTTCTCCTGGGAGAAGACCTGGGTGGCGTGCACCAGGCGGGGGCGCAGTTCCTGGATGCGGCGGGTGACGCGGATGCCCCAGGTCCTGTCGCGGAAGTGGCGCCGCACCTCGCCGAGGATCACGGGGTAGGCGTAGGCGTGGAAGCTGTCCCCGCGCTCGGGGTCGAAGCGGTTGATCGCCATCACCAGGCCGAGGTAGGCGACCTGCCGGATGTCCTCCAGGGGTTCGCCGCGGTGCCCGTAGCGCCGCGCGATCGACTCGACCATGGGGGCGTGCGCCTCGACCAGCGCGGCTCTCAGCCGGTCGCGCCGTTCGGGGCCGGTCCCGGGGTGGTTCATCTCGTCCAGCAGCACCTCGGCGGGGGGCGGGTCGTCCTTTCCGCCCCCGAGGCCTCCGACGACCTCTGACCGGGATCACACGCGCCGGCCTGTCGCGAGGTCCGGCCTCCACCATCGTCTGCGGGTTGCGGTCGAAGCGGGGATGGTTGGACGAGGCGATCTGCAGGCGGAGCTGGTGCCCGGCCGGGACGACGTGGGCGAGCCTCGACCGCACTCGCGGCCGGGCCCGCCCGCACCCGCGGCACGACGCCGAACTCGTGGAGGTGCTCCTGGACGCCGCCGCGTCGGTGGAGGACCGGTCCCGCGCCAAGCCGCAGAACTCCTGAACTCCGCGCCCGGCGACCCCTGACCGGCGTCCGGCCGCCCCCGCGGCGGGGGACGGCCGGGTCGCCCGCGGTCAGGACGACTTGGTGATCTCCTTGCTGACACCGCTCGGACCCTCGTACTCCCGGTCGGGCATGGCCTCAAGGGCCCGCAGCATCGGCTCGTCGGCGCCGTGCTCGCGCGCGTGGTCGACCAGGTCGTCCCGCGAGGCCGGGTAGTCCATGCCGGCCAGGCACTTCTGGACCTCGATGAACGACGGGTTGTCCGTCATGATCCCCCCTCATCATGATCGCGTTCGGGCTCCCGCCCGCGTGCGTTCCCGACCCCGGTACCCGCCCGGCGCCGACATCCACCTGCCGCCCGGACGACTCCAGCGGCGCACGGCGAGACCCGCGGCGTGCGGGCGGTCTCGTCCGGCGCGGAAGGCGCCCATCCGAGACTTCCAACGGGTCGATGACAGGTGACCGGCCGGTTGTCAGTGTCCGCATCGTGGGCCGCGAGCGCCTGGCTGGTAAAATGAAGACGTGGAATTGATCGAGGTAGACAGAGCCTAGCCACCGAACTGCCGGTGGCTTTCATTCGCGCGGGAACTCTCCTCCGCCAGTGAACGGTATTTCCCAACGCACGCGCGTACGTCCACCTGTCCTGGGTGTTGACAGCGCCTTGCGAATCGCCGGCACGTTCGCACCGCACCAGCCCTTGCCGGGTGCATGACTGCGACTGTGCGACCGCGGCCCACCAGGTAGGCGCGACGCCGATTCGGGGCCGCTTGCGTGCGACTGCACGCGAGGCTCCTCGCCGCGCATCCCCCGGGGCTGCCCTCCCGGCACAGAACCCCCCCGTCCCGTCTGCCGACGGTTGACGGGAGAAAGAGAAATATCGCCATGTCTACCAACTCCGCGATCACCCTCCGCGACCTGACCTTCGAGTGGCCTGACGGGTCCGTCGCGCTCGCCGGCGTCAACGACACGTTCGGCACCGGACGGACGGGGCTGATCGGCCGCAACGGCGTCGGCAAGTCGACCCTGCTCAAGCTCATCGCGGGTGAACTGCGCCCGACGGCCGGGCAGATCGACACCACGGGCGAGGTCGGCTACCTGCCGCAGACGCTCACACTGAGGCGGGACGCCACCATCGCCGAACTGCTCGGCATCCACGGCGTCCTCGCGGCGATGGAGGCCATCGAGTCCGGCGACGTCGACCAGCGCCACTTCGACGCGATCGGCGACGACTGGGACATCGAGTCCCGCGCCGACGAGGCGCTGCATCAGATCGGCTTCTCCGCGGGCGACCTCGACCGCCGCGTCGCCGAGGTCTCCGGCGGGGAGGCGATGCTGATCGCGATCACCGGGCTGCGCATCCGGCGTACCCCGATCACGCTGCTCGACGAACCGACCAACAACCTCGACCGTCCGACCCGCGCCGCTCTGGCCGAGTTCGTCGACCAGTGGCCCGGGACGCTCGTCGTCGTGAGCCACGACCTCGAACTGCTGGAGCGCATGGACCACACCGCCGAGCTCTTCGCGGGGGGACTCGACACCTTCGGCGGCCCGTACAGCGCGTGGAAGGAACACCGGGAGAACGAGCAGGCGGCCGCGGTGCAGGCGGCCCGCTCGGCCCAGCAGGCGCTCAAGGTCGAGAAGCGGCAGCGCGTCGAGGCCGAGACGAAGCTCGCGCGCCGCGAGCGCACCGCGAAGAAGACGCAGAGGGACGGCGGGATCCCGCGGATCCTCGCCGGCAACCGGGCCGCCAAGGCGCAGGCGTCGGCGGGATCGATGCGGTCCACACTCGACGACAAGGTGCAGGCCGCCCAGGCCGCCGTCGACGCCGCTGACGCGCGCGTCCGCGACGAAGAGCACATCCACCTCGTCCTGCCCGATCCGGATGTTCCCCGCGGGCGACGCATCGCGGAGCTGAAAGACCAGGACCGGACCGTGGTGATCCAGGGCCCGGAACGGGTGGCGCTCGTCGGCGCGAACGGCGCCGGAAAGTCGACTCTGATCGCGCAGCTCCTCCACGCCTCCGAACCGGTTCCGGGGCGCCCGCACGGCACCCTGAGCACCGACCTCGTCGGCTACCTCCCGCAGAGCCTCGACAGACTCGACGACGACGCCAGCGCGATGGACAACGTGCAGGCCGTCGCCCCGGGAACACCGGCCGGCACGATCCGCAACCAGCTCGCTCGGCTGCTGCTGCGCGGTGACAGTGTGGACCGCCCGGTCCGCACACTCTCAGGCGGAGAGCGATTCCGCGTCTCGCTCGCGAGACTCCTCTTCGCCGAGCCGCCCGCTCAACTGCTGATCCTGGACGAGCCCACGAACAACCTCGACATCGCAAGCGTCGAGCAACTCGCCGAAGCGCTCGACGCGTACCGAGGAGCGCTTCTCATCGTCAGCCACGACTTCGGCTTCCTCGAACGGATCGGCGTCGACACCGTCATCGAACTCGACGGCGACGGGCGGATGCACCAGCGGCAGGACCTCGACCTCTAGCCGGGCCGAATCACCGACCAGCGAGTGAGGAGGCGGATCTACCACGATCGATCCGCCTCCTCGCCCACATCACCGTCACTCCGCCGAAAGGGAGCAGCGCCCGGAGGCGAGCCGAGCCGCACAGGAGGGTAGGGGTCAGGGCTTGCGGCCGACGCCGCCCGTCATGAAGCGGACGTCGATGGTGCTGGCGTCCAGGACGGGCTCGTCGGGGCGCCACAACGGGAGCGGGACGAGGCCGGGCGGCAGGATCTCGAGACCGTCGAAGAAGGCGGCCAGCTCGGCGGGGGTGCGGACGCGGCCGCTGCCGAGCTGCTCCAGGAGCTGCTTCTCCAGCGCGACGGATTCGGGGGCGTCGCCCAGGCGGGTGAAGTTGGTGATGAAGAAGAAGGAGCCGCTGGGCATCGCGTCCCGCAGCACCTGGACGATCCGGGCGGGCTTCTCGTCGTCGGCGAGGTGGTGCAGGATCCCGACGAGCATCACGCAGACGGGCTTGTCGAAGTCGATCAGCGCGCGGACCTCCGGGCGCCCGAGGAGGTCCTCGGGCCGGCGGATGTCGGCGGTCACCACGGTGGTGTTGGCGTTGTCGGCGAGGATCGCACGGCCGTGCGCCAGCACGATCGGATCGATGTCGACGTACACCACGTGAGCCGCCGGGTTGACCTCCTGGGCGACCTCGTGGGTGTTGCGGACGGTCGGCAGCCCCGATCCCAGGTCGAGGAACTGGGTGATCCCCTCCTCGGCGGCGAGATGGCGGACGACGCGGTGCAGGATCGCGCGGTTGTGCAGGGCGATGTCCCGCAGCTCCGGCATGATCGCGAGGCTGCCCTCGGCGACGGCCCGGTCCACCTCGTAGTTGTCCTTGCCGCCGAGCATCACGTCGTAGACGCGTGCGGCGGTCGGAACGCCGGTGGGAATCTGCGGGGACGACTCGGCCATGTGCACCTCAAGGCTCAGGAGATCTTGCACCGCATCGTAGCTTCGCGGAGCCGCGCAGATTGCGAAAACCCCTATGCCAAGGGGCTTCCAGCGAACGCAACGCCGGGTACTGGGCGGCGGTGGATCAATGCGTCGTAGCCGGCCCCCCGAGCGACCGGTTCGTGGCAGAGTGGGGGGATGTCTGGCGCGCGGTACGGGATGGATGCGCCTTACGGGTTCGGCTTCATGGGCCTGGTCGTGCTGGGGTTCTGGGTCACCGGGCTGGTGATGGCGGTCACCGCCGATCTGGCCGCCGCGCTGCCCGCGCTGGTCTCCGGCACCCTGCTGGCGGGATGCCTGGCCCTGAGCCTGCACACCACGCTGCGCGGCAAGTTCCTGGTCTGGCGGGACGTGCTGGACGAGCTGGACCTGCGGGGCGACGAACGGCTGCTCGACCTCGGCTGCGGACGCGGCGCCGTCCTGTTGGCCGCCGCCCGGCACCTCCCGCAGGGCCGGGCGGTCGGCGTGGACCTGTGGCGCGGACTGCACCAGTCCGGAAACACCCCGGCGGCGACCCTGCGCAACGCCCGCGCTGAAGGCGTCGCCGGCCGCGTCCACGTGCAAGGTGGTGACCTGCGCAGGCTTCCGTACGCGGAGGCGAGCTTCGACCTGGTCGTGTCCAGCCTGACGGTGCACACCATCTTCGGCGCGGACGCCCGCGCCCAAGCGATCGCCGAGGCGTACCGGGTGCTGCGGCCGGGCGGCCGCCTACTGATCGCCGACCTGGCGCGGACTCCCCGCGAGTACGCTGAGGTGCTGGCCCGGCTGAACGCCCAGGACATCAGCGTGCGCGGCCTCGGCTGGCGCGCGTGGTGGGGGAGTCCCTGGGTCCAGACCCGCCTGCTCACCGCCCGCAAACCGGCCACCCCCTGAACACACCTACCGGCACGATCGTGGGCACCCGGGCGTGACCGGGAAGGACGAACGCAGGCACGTGGTCGAACCAAGGCGCGCTCGAAGATGGTGGCTTCAAAGCGGTCGGGGCAAAATCGTAGTTGCTGAGCAGCAATCGCACCCCCGGCGCACGGCCGGCGAACGCCCCAAGCGCTGCGGCGACCGCAGCTGCCTCGATGCCGGTTCCCATCATCCCTCCTCGTCGGAGGTCGATGCGTCGTCAGGACGGTCAGCTGTGCGAGCGCGCACCAGCCGTACGCCGGTCGCAAGCAGCCACACGAGCCAGGCGGCGTAGCCGGGCATCCCCACGAAGAGGAGCCGTGAGCCGTCCGCGATCGCGAGGTTGGCCGCCCCGGCGGCGAGCAGCAGGCCTCCCCCGGCCACTGCGAGCAGACGCTGCCACGGCGGCGTCAGCTGGCTCGCATGCGCCGCCAGCGCGGCGCCGATGAAGGTGGTGCCGAGCGCCGGCAGCGCCAACGCGAAGGCTGCTGCATGCAATTGCCAGGCGAGCTCGAACTCCGGGCTCGGCTCGGCGAGCTCGCCGGCGGACAGCACGACACCGTTCCACAGGACGGCGTAGAGCGCGAAGACTGCCGAGAGGGTCGCGCCTGCGGCCACCGCGAGGCGCGACCAGTCTGCGCCCGCACGCCCGCGGCGCTCGACGAGCCCGTGGAGACCGGTCAGGAACCCGAGCAGCAGCGGCAGGTTCAGCGCCTCCAGGCCGACCGCGATCGCGACCGCGACCCGGTGCTCCGCGTGGAAGGCGAGCACCTCCTTGATCGGGGCCCCGTAGTCTGGCGCTCCGGCCCAGACCACCACCGCGTTCTGGATCGCCACCGCCGCTGCCAACGCGATCGCCGTCGCGCCCACGACCCGCCCTCGGAGCGCTCGGGTCGGGGTAAACCCCGTCGTTGCCGCTGCCTCGCTGACGGGCACGTGCAGGGATTCCAGCGCGGTGGCGGGGTTATGCGGGGATCTCATCTCTCACTCCTTCGTTGCGGTCGGATGATCGGTGCAACACCACGTCATTCGTTGGCGCAGGAATGGTCGGAATTGGTTTCGGAGTCTTCTTTGGCTGTCCGTTCCGGTGATGTGGAACAGATTGCTGGAGCGGCCGGATACGCCGCTACGAGCCCAGGTCGATGGTGGTGGGCCGACGGTCTACACCGCGGGATCGACTTTGGTCGGATGCCGTGGGGCCCGACCCGGCCGTACCCTTTGATCATGATGGTCCCGGCGGACCCGCAGGATCGGAGTCCGCTACCGGCGGGCGTGACCAGCGATGCTGACCACGATCCGGTACGCCCGGCCGGGCGCACGATCCGCGGCCGGGTGGTCGACGCCGCGTGTTTCCTGCTGGCCGTCGGCCTCACGGTGCTCGCCCTGGGCGACGGCCTCGCGCAACACATCGCACCAGCCCCGCTCACTGTCGACCTCGTCCTCGGCGGCCTGTGCACTCTGGGGGTGTGGCTGCGCCGACGCTGGCCGGTCGGCTTGGCCGTGGTCGTGGGTCTGGTCAGCGTCTATTCGACGTCGGCGGCGGGCGCGGCGCTCGTCGCGCTGTTCACCGTCGCGGTGCACCGGCGCTTCGCGGTGGTCGCCCCGATCGTGGCCGGGTACGCGCTCGTACCGTTCCTGACGCTGCTGGTTCGGCCCGACGTCCCGGTCGGGTCCCCGTCGGAGATCGTGCTGGGCGTCGTCCTCGCGGCCGCGGTGCTCGCCTGGGGCATGTTCGTACGGGCCCGGCGCCAGTCGCTGCGGGAGCGGGCTGGGCGGGTCGAGGCCGAACAGGAACTGCGCGTCGCCGAAGCCCGCCAGGGCGAACGCAACCGGATCGCCCGGGAGATGCACGACGTGCTCGCCCACCGCCTGTCCCTGCTGAGCCTGCACGCCGGGGCGCTGGAGCTACGCCCCGACGCCGCGCCCGAGGAGGTCGCCCGTGCCGCCGGGGTGGTCCGCGACAGCGCCTACCAGGCGCTGGAGGACCTTCGGGAGGTGATCGGCGTCCTCCGCACCGGTGTCGACCGGTCCGACGAGACGCCGGAACGGCCGCAGCCCAGCCTGGCCGACCTCCCTGACCTCGTCGACCAATCGCGGCGCGCCGGGATGCGGGTACGGCTCGACTGGCAGACCGACGCGCTTTCCGCCGTACCGGCTGGTGTGGGGCGCAGCGCGTACCGGATCGTGCAGGAAGGGCTGACCAACGCCCGCAAGCACGCCCCCGACGGCGAGGTGGCCGTCACCGTCCGGGCAGCCCCAGGCGACGGCGTAACCGTCGAGATCCGCAACCCGTACCCGGCCGAGACCAGCCCTCCGGGCATCCCCGGCGCCGGCATCGGCCTCATCGGGCTCACCGAACGGGCCGCCCTCGCCGGCGGACGCCTCGAACACGGCCCCACCCCGGCCGGTGACTTCCGGCTCAGGGCCTGGCTACCGTGGCCTACCCTCTGATCGCGGTCGGAACCGGCCTCCGGCCCAGGTGAGCACGGACAAGGAGCCCAACGTGAACGCACCGGTGCGGGTCCTCATCGTCGACGACGACCCGCTCGTGCGGGCCGGCCTCACCATGGTCATCGGCGGCTCGCCGGACATCGCCGTGGTGGGCGAGGCCGGCGACGGAAGCGAAGTAGCCGCCGCCGTCGACGCATACGCCCCGGACGTGGTGCTGATGGACATCCGCATGCCCGACCTCGACGGCCTCGCCGCCACCGAACGACTCCGCGCCCGACCCGACCCACCCGAGGTCATCGTCCTGACCACCTTCGACGCTGACGAGTACGTCCTGCGCGCCCTGCGCGCCGGGGCCAGCGGCTTCCTGCTCAAACACACGCCACCCGCCGAGATCCTGCGCGCCATCGCGCGGGTTGCAGCCGGCGAACCCATCCTGTCGCCGACCGTCACCCGACGGCTCATCGCCCACCTCAGCGACACCGGCGCCGCCGCCCGGCAACAGCACGCCACCACCGCGCTGCATCAGCTCAGCGAACGCGAACGCGAGGTCGCCATCGCCGTCGGGCGGGGCAAGTCCAACGCCGAGATCGCGGGCGAGCTGTTCATGAGCGTGGCCACCGTGAAAGCCCATATTTCCCGCATATTCACCAAACTCGATCTCAACAACCGTACCCAGGTCGCCCTGCTCGCCCACGACGCCGGCCTCACCGGCTGACACCGGAAGCCTTCTGGCCCCTGCCCGCACTCGGCGTGGGCGGGCGAGCCGACCCGCTGGCCGGCGAGCCGGCCAACCTCTCACCGCCAGACAGCTCAGGCGGGGGCCATCAACCACTTGCTATTGCCCAACTTCGCACATCGGCATGAGCGGATGTTTGCCGTATTCATCAAGCTGGCCTGCTGTGCGCGGAGCCGCCTTACAACCCGCGGAGAGCGGAAACGCGGCGATGTCTGCAAACCAGGGATGGTGATCTGATCCCCGACCGTCCCGAGCCGGAAGGTCTCCTGGCGCACTCTGTCCGATTCCTCGCTGGTGGTTGCCGCATGAGTTCGCTCGCTTGAAGCGAGTGCTGCCCAGGATCGCGCGAGGTCAGCAGTTGAGAGAGGTCGGCGGGTGGTGGGCCCGGAGAGCGGGGACGCAACTCGCCGTTGCTCGCAGGGGACTCAGCCGACCTTCGGGGTGGCGCGGTCGATGATCGGGGCGATGTCCAGGCCTGGGGGGAGGGTGCCGTAGGCGCCGCCCCAGTCGCCGGCCAGGCGGGTGGCGCAGAAGGCGTCGGCTACTGCCGGGTGGCCGTGTCTGACCAGCAGCGATGCTTGCAAGACGAGTGCCAGGTTTTCGGCTACTCGGCGGGCGCGGTACTCGATTGTGGACGTGTCGGTGAAGCTTTCCTTGATCTCCTTGACGGCCGCGTCTAGGCGCTTGTCGGCTCCCTGGGAGAGGGCTACTTCGTCGAAGAACGCCTCTAGCGTTTGCGGTTCGCGCAGCATTGCGCGGAGGAGATCGAGCGCCGCGACGTTGCCGGAGCCCTCCCAGATCGAGTTCAGGGGGGACTCGCGGAAGAGGCGGGGCATGCCGGACTCTTCCACGTAGCCGTTGCCGCCCAGGCATTCGAGGGCCTCGGCGGCGTGCGCGGGCCAGCGCTTGCAGATCCAGTACTTGCTGACCGCGAGGCCGAGGCGCTTGAACGCGGTCTCGGTCTCGCTGCCGCGCACCGAGCGGTCGGTGGCGCCCGCGAGGCGCAGCATCGTGGTCGTGGCGGCCTCGGACTCGATCGCCAGGTCGGCCAGGACGTTGCGCATCAGCGGCTGGTCGATCAGCGGCCGGCCGAACGCCGAGCGGTGCGCCGCGTGGTGCGCGGCGGTGGTGACGCCGAGCCGCATGCCGGACGCGGCGCCGATGACGCAGTCCAGCCGGGTCATGTTGACCATCTCGATGATGGTGCGGACGCCGCGGCCCTCGTCTCCGACCCGCCACGCGACAGCCTCGTCGTACTCCACCTCGGAGGAGGCGTTCGACCGGTTGCCGAGCTTGTCCTTCAGCCGCATCAGGCGCAGCGGGTTGAGGCCGCCGTCCGGCAGGACGCGGGGGACGAGGAAGCAGGTCAGGCCGCCGGGCGCCTGGGCGAGGGTGAGGAACACGTCGCACATCGGGGCGCTGGTGAACCACTTGTGGCCGACGAGCCGGTACGTCCCGTCCGGCTGGGGCGCGGCAGTGGTGGTGTTGGCGCGGACGTCCGAGCCGCCCTGCTTCTCGGTCATGGACATGCCGGCGAGGAGCGCGGTCTTCGTGAGCGGGGGCCGCAGCCCGAAGTCGTACTCCGGCCTGGCCAGGAGCGGCTCGTACCGCGCGGCCAGCTCCGGGGACTGCCGCAGCGCGGGGACGGCGGCGTAGGTCATCGAGACGGGGCAGCCGTGGCCCGCGTCGACGCGCCAGGTGTAGAACTTCGCGGCGCGGGCGACGTGGGCGCCCTCGCGGGGGTCGGTCCACGCCGCGCCGTGCAGGCCGTGCGTCACCGCGACGGTCATCAGCTCGTGCCACGCCGGGTGGAACTCGACCTCGTCGATCCGGTGCCCGCAGCGGTCGTGGGTGCGCAGGACGGGCGGGTGCTCGTTGGCGAGGCGCCCCCACTCCTGGGCCCGCTCGGTGCCGGCGAGGCGGCCGAGCTCGCGCACCTCGGTCTCGGCCCACCCGGCGCCCTCGCGGTGCAGCCCGTCCAGCAGGGCCGCCTCGTCGGACACGTCGTGCCCGGCGAGCGGGGGGACCTGGTTGAACACCTCGTGCGTCACGCGCTCTCCCAACGTTCGTGCCGTCGGTCCGCAGAATACAGAACGCGGTTCGGACAACCAGATGATCATGCCTGCGGGGTGGGAGGACGTCCATCCTCCTCAGGTGGTGGGGCGATCTCGTCCGCGCGGCGGATTGTCCCGCGCCGCCGGGGGCATACCGTCGAAATCATGAGTCAGTCCGGTCCGCAGCCCGAGCGGCCCGCCCCGAGCCGGCCGCCTGAGCGGCGGCGGGACGGCGGCCCCGTCCCCGAACCGGTCGACGTGACGACCGCGCCCGACGCCGGACGGGCCGCCGACACCGCGCGGGCCTCCGAGACCCCGCGGGCCTCCGAGACCCCGCGGGCCTCCGAGACCCCGCGGGCGTCCGAAGCCGGGCGGGTCTCCGACCCGGTGCGGGCGTCCGGCGCCGAGCGCGAGGCCGTCGTGGAGCGGCTGCGGGTCGCCTCGGTGGAGGGGCGGCTCACCTTCGAGGAGCTGACCGAGCGCACCGAGGCCGCCTACGCGGCCGTCAGCCGGGGCGACCTCGAACGCATCACCGCCGACCTGCCGAGCATGGGCGCGCCCGGCGCCAACCCCGCGCCCGTGCAGGTCAAGCGCAGGTTCAGCGCGGTCATGGGGGACTGCAAGGAGCGCATCGTCGGCCGCATCGACGGGCCGCTGGAGGCCGTGTCGGTGATGGGCGACGTCGAGCTCGACCTGCGCGGCGCCCAGGTCCCCACCGGCGAGGTCCACATCTGCGTGACCGCGGTGATGGGCGACGTCAAGATCATCGTTCCGGACGGCGTCAGCATCGTGCTGACCGGGCACAACTTCCTCGGCGACCGGCGGGTGGCGGTCCGCGACCCGCACCCCGGCGCCCGCGTCCCCGTCGTGCGCGTCACCGCGACCGCCGTGATGGGCGACATCAAGATCGTCGACGACGAGCACCACGGCCCGCTCCGGCGCGCCCTCACCACCTGGTGGAAGGACCGCCGGTAGCGGGTGGCCGGGGTCAGCGGGTGTCGTCGTGTGCCTCGGCGTCCTCGACGCCCTCCTCGTCCGGCGGGAGCGTGTCGGGGTGCTCGTACCTCACCCCGGGGGTCCCGGTCCCGCTGGTCTCCTCCCCGGCCGGCGTCTGGTAAACCGGTCCGCCCGGCAGCCGCACCCGCGCGTCGAGGCCGCAGATGTACATGTTGAACCAGGAGCCGTAGGAGGAGATGTT
>NZ_JBFARL010000140.1:0-22372 GCF_040674655.1 Actinomadura sp. NPDC049753
ACGGCGGCGACGAGGAAGCAGCCGACGAGCGCCTGCCACGCCGACGGCCGGACCTCCTCGGACGACGCCGCGAGCGCGAGCAGCCCGGCCAGCGCCGCGTACGGGGCGGCCAGCGCGACGCTCACGTGCAGGACCGCGGTGCGCTGCCGGTGCGGCAGCCCGGCCACCCGGATCATCCACCCGCCGCCCCGGTACAGCAGGACCCCGGGCAGGACGAGCACGCCGAGCGGAAGGAGCCCGAACCGCCCGTGCCCGTAGGAGAAGCCCGCGTGGTGCGAGACCAGCCAGAAGTTCACGGCCGTGCGGAACACCCCGGCCAAGCCGTGGCCGAGCGCGGTCTTCGGCGCCGCGATCCAGCCGATCAGCGTGATCGTGGTGAGCACCGCGAGCCCGATGCCGATGCACCACAGCGCCGCGACGAGCCCCGTCACGTACAGCGGCCTCGCGGGGACGGCCGGCGGGCGTCCGCGACCGGAGTCCGCGCCCGGCGGCGCGTCGGCCCGGCCCGCCTCGCCCGGCGGCGGCGCGGCCTTCGGCATGCCCTTCGCTCCCGCCCCCCTCGCCCGTGCGCCCTTCGACCGTGCGCCCTTCGACCGTGCGCTCTTCGACGGTGCCGCCTTGATCGGTGCCGCCGTCGCCGGTGCCGCCTTCGACGGCTCCCGCTTCGCGCGCTGCCCGGGGGTCTTGTCGCTCACCGGTCCATGCTGGCACCGCGCCGGCCCCCGCAAGGCCCGTCCGCCCGGCGTGTCGCCTTTGCGGTGACGCCCGGCCGGGCGTCACCGCCGCGCCCCGCGGCGGCGGCCGGAACGCGAAAGACGCCCGGGCCGCCGGGCGGCTCGGGCGTCTTTCGGGTGGTCCGGGGGGATCAGCGGTTCTGCATGATCTCCCGCATGAGGACGGCGGTCTCGCTCGGGGTCTTGCCGACCCGGACGCCGACCTTCTCCAGGGCCTCCTTCTTCGCCTGCGCGGTGCCGGCGGAGCCGGACACGATGGCGCCGGCGTGGCCCATGGTCTTGCCCTCGGGGGCGGTGAACCCGGCGACGTAGCCGACGACCGGCTTGGTCACGTGCTGCTCGATGTAGGCGGCGGCGCGCTCCTCGGCGTCGCCCCCGATCTCACCGATCATCACGATGGCGTCGGTCTCCGGGTCGTCCTGGAACGCCTGGAGCGCGTCGATGTGGGTCGTCCCGATGACGGGGTCGCCGCCGATGCCGACGCAGGTGGAGAAGCCGATGTCGCGCAGCTCGTACATCATCTGGTAGGTCAGCGTGCCCGACTTGGACACGAGGCCGATGCGGCCGGGCGTCGTGATGTCGGCCGGGATGATGCCCGCGTTCGACTTGCCGGGGGACGCGATGCCGGGGCAGTTCGGCCCGATGATGCGGGTCTTGTTGCCCTTGGACTCCGCGTACGCCCAGAAGAAGGCGGTGTCGTGCACCGGGATGCCCTCGGTGATGACGACGCAGAGCGGGATCTCGGCGTCGATCGCCTCGACCACGGCGTCCTTGGTGAACTTCGGCGGGACGAACACGACGGAGACGTCCGCGCCGGTCTCCTGCATGGCCTCCTTGACGGTGCCGAACACCGGGAGGGTCGTGCCGTCGAAGTCGACCGTCTGCCCGGCCTTGCGGGCGTTCACGCCGCCGACGACCTGGGCGCCGGAGGCGAGCATCCGGCGGCCGTGCTTGGTGCCCTCGGAGCCCGTGATGCCCTGGACGATGATCTTGCTGTTCTCGGTGAGCCAGATGGCCATTGTCATGCACCTGCCGCTGCGAGTTCGGCGGCGCGCCTGGCCGCGTCGTCCATGGTGTCGACCTGCTGGACGCCGGGAAGCGCCGCGTCGTTGAGGATCTTGCGCCCGAGCTCGGCGTTGTTGCCGTCCAGCCGGACGACGAGCGGGCGGTTGACGGTCTCGCCACGGTCGGCCAGCAGCTTGTAGGCCGACACGATGCCGTTGGCGACGGCGTCGCAGGCGGTGATGCCGCCGAAGACGTTGACGAAGACGGACTTGACGTCGGCGTCGGACAGGACGATCTCCAGCCCGTTCGCCATCACCTCGGCGGACGCGCCGCCGCCGATGTCGAGGAAGTTCGCGGGCTTCTGGCCGTCGAACTGCTCGCCGGCGTAGGCGACCACGTCGAGCGTGGACATGACGAGCCCGGCGCCGTTGCCGATGATGCCGACGCTGCCGTCCAGCTTGACGTAGTTGAGGTCCTTGGCCTTCGCCGCCGCCTCCAGGGGGTCGGCCGCGGCCTTGTCCTCGAGCTTCTCGTGGTCGTCCTGGCGGAACGAGGCGTTGTCGTCCAGGGAGACCTTGCCGTCGAGGGCCTTCACCTGGCCGTCGGCGGTGAGGATCATCGGGTTCACCTCGACGAGGGAGGCGTCCTCGTCGGTGAACACGGCCCACAGCCGCTCGATCAGCTCGGCGGCGCCGTCGAGGGCCTCCTGCGGGAGGCGGCCCTTCTCGGCGATCTCGCGGGCCCGGGCGCGGTCGACGCCCTCCAGCGGCGAGACCGGCACCATCGCCAGCCGGTCGTGCGGCACCTCCTCGATCTCCACGCCGCCCTCGACGGAGCAGATGGACAGGAAGGTGCGGTTGGCGCGGTCGAGCAGGAAGGAGAAGTAGTACTCCTGCGCGATCGCGCTGCCCTCCTCGACCAGGACCTTGTGGACCGTGTGGCCCTTGATGTCCATGCCGAGGATCTGGGTGGCGAGCTGCTCGGCCTCGTCGGCGGAGTCGGCCAGCTTCACGCCCCCGGCCTTGCCGCGGCCCCCGGTCTTCACCTGGGCCTTGACGACGACTTTCGAGCTCCCCGCGGCGAACAGCTCCGCCGCGATGGCCCGGGCTTCCTGGGGAGTATGGGCGACCTTGCCGGTGGGCACCGGTACCCCGTACTCGGCGAAGAGTTCCTTCGCCTGATGTTCGAACAGGTCCACGAGGGCGTCCTTTTACGGATCGACAGCCGAATGTGCGACCACACGAGTGGGCGTTACACGGGTGTCCGTGCGGCCGGCACTCTGCGGTCCGCTCCGTCGATGCAGCCTAGTCAACCCGCCTCGGTGGTGACGCCGCCGGGTCCACAAGTAACGCGGACTTCTCTTGTACGGGAGCGCCCCGGGCGGTAGGTGTGCTCATCCTCAGGGGAGGGCACGAGTGGCTCGTGAGGAGGATGAACCGATTGACGTAGTTTGATGTACTAATTCGGCGAGACGGCCAGGCGGACAGGGGGCGAACGCATGGCGATGGCGGAGAGACGGAACAGGTCCGTCGCGGAACCCGTCCCCGTCGCGCCCGTCATATCCGTCCCGCCGCCCGCGGGCGGGCCCACCACGCCGCGCAGGCGGGTCGCCCCGCGCGGCCGCTCGGGCGCCCGCAAGGTGCGGCGCACCGCGGGCCTGCTCATCGTGGCGGCGCTCGTCGCGACCGGCGGCGCCACCGTCCCCGAGCCGCCCGACCCCGGCTGGGCGAGCCCCGGGCTCGTCGGCGGCGGCGGATGGCCGTTCGCGGGCGTCCCGCTGGCCCCCGACCAGGCCGAGGGGGCCTCCTACCTGCCGGGAAGCTCGGTCGTCAGGCTCGCGGACGGGCGGGTCAGGCTCGTCCCGTCGGGCGGCGAGGCGCCGATCACCGTGGACGCCTCCGACCCGCGGGTGGACCGGGCGGTCCGGTCCGACAGCGCGTGGCTGGCGCAGGGGACCGTCCCGGGCGGCGCGACGAACCACGCCTACCGCGACATGGCGACGCGCGCCCTGCTCGACCTCCGGCTCCTCACCCGCCCGAACGGCGCGTCCCTCGCGTCCTGGTACTCGAAGTGGCGGTACTGCTGGCCCCGCGACTCCGCGTTCACCGTGGCCGCGTTCACCGCGACCGGGCATCCGGCCGAGGCGCGCCGCGTCCTGTACTTCCTCGCCCGGGCGCAGCACGACGACGGCATGTGGGCCGCGCGCTACAACTCCGACGGGACGGCCGTCGCCGACGGCCGCGCCCCGCAGCTCGACTCGCTCGGCTGGGTGCTGTGGGCGACGTGGTTCTACGGCGTCCGGACCGCGGACCAGGACGACCTGCCCGCACTGTGGCCGATGGTGCGGCGCGCCGCCGACCATCTGGCGCGCTCCCTGGACGCCGAGGGGCTGCCGCCCGCCTCGTCCGACTACTGGGAACGCGACCACCGGCGCGAGCAGGACCCGCGCCGGCCCACGCTCGGCGTGGTCGGCCCCGCGCTGGCGGGGCTGCGCGCGGCGGCCGACCTCGCGCGGATGCGCGGCGAGGGCGCCAAGGCGGCGCAGTGGCGGCACGCGGCGCAGCGGGTCTCGGACGCGGTGGCCAGGCAGTTCGCGCCCTACGGCTACCCGCGCTCCCCCATCCCCGGGGGGCTGATGGACACCTCTGTGACGTTTCTCGCACCGCCGTTCGCGCCGGCCGATCCGGGCGTGACCACCGCGATCGCGGACGCCGCGCGCAAGCAGGCGCTGCCGAACGGGGGCGTCCTGCCGGGCGAGCGCTGGTCGGGCGACCCGGACGTCGCCTGGACGCCGGAGACCGCGCTGTTCGGGCTGAACGCGGCCGCGTCGGGCCGCAGGGACGAGGCGCTGCAGCGGCTCGACTGGCTCTCGGCGCACCGCACGTCCCTGGGCGTCCTGCCGGAGAAGGTCGGCGTGACGGGCAGGCCCGCGGGCCCGGCTCCGCTGGGCTGGACGGCGTCGCTGGTCCTGCTGAGCCTTTCCGCGCTGGACCGGCCGCTCCCCGTCCCGTGAGGTGAGGGCCCGGCCGAAGGGCCTAGCCGAACTGCTCGTACCCGAGCTTGAGCACGAGGGCTGAGACGACACAGAGCAGGACGGCCCGAACGAATCCGGCACCGCGGTTGATCGCCATGTGGGCGCCGAGCTGCGCGCCGACGATGTTGCAGACCCCCATGGCCAGCCCGAGGGCCCACAGGACGTGGCCCTGCGCCGCGAACACCGCGAGGGCGCCCAGGTTGGTGCCGGTGTTGATGATCTTCGAGGTGGCGGAGGCGTCGACGAAGTCCATGCCGAGCAGCACGGTGAAGGCGACCACCAGGAACGTCCCGGTGCCCGGCCCGAGGAGCCCGTCGTAGAAGGCGATCGCGACGCCCGGGACGAGGACGGCGGCGGCGACCCGGCGGCGCGTCCGCAGCACCGGCCGCGGGAGCCGGCCGAGGTTCGGCCTGAGCACCACGATCGCGGCCACCGCCAGCAGGACGACCATGATGACGGGTTTCAGCACGTCCGAGGAGATCGCCGCCGCGCAGAGGGCGCCGCCGGCGGCGCAGCACACCGCGAGCAGGCCCGCCGGGACGGCCACCCGGACGTCCGGCTTGGCCTTGCGCGCGTAGGCGACGGCGGCGGACGCGGTGCCCGCGATCGAGCCCAGCTTGTTGGTGGCGAGCGCGGTCGCGACCGGCTGGCCGGGGTTGATCAGCAGCAGCGCGGGCAGCTGGATCAGCCCGCCGCCTCCCACCACGGCGTCGACCCAGCCCGCCGCGACGGCGGCGACCAGCAGCAAGACGACCTGCTCGGCGTGCACGGGGGCTCCCGGGAGTAAGGAGTGAAACTCAGAACACCGATTACCCTAGCGGGCCGCCCCATCCGCCCGACGTGCGCCTCCCCCGCTCCCCGCGCCGCTTCCTCTCAGGAGGTTCGCCACTCGCCGGCGAGCACCGCCCACACCTGGACGTCACGACGGTCGCCGTCGAGGACGAACGCCTGCCGCAGGACGCCCTCGCACGTCATCCCGAGGCGCTCCGCCACGGCCGCGCTCGCGGTGTTGCGCGGGTCGCACAGCCACTCCACCCGCTGCATCCCCCGCGTGCCGACCGCCCAGTCGATCATGATGCGGACGGCCTCGGTGATCAGCCCGCGCCCCCGGACCTCGGCCGCCAGCCAGACGCCCGCCTCGCAGACGCCCTGCGCGGCGTCGAACGTCCGGAAGACCGTGCCGCCCTGGAGGACCCCGTCCACCCAGATGCCGTAGATGCGGCCCTCGTCCCTGGCCTGCTTGTGGGCGTAGGCCTGGAGCAGCTCGCGGGCGCTCGCCTCGTCCACCACGGTGCGGGCCCAGGGGATGTACTGGTCGATGTCTTCGCGGACCCGGTCGGCGTGCTCGGCGAACTCGGCCGCCTGCCAGGGCTCGAACGGGCGCAGCTCGGCGCCCTCGGCGAGCGTGCGAGCGAACATGGGACCTCCCGGGGAGTACGTACCGAACGTTTGTTATGTACTCTACGGGCATGCCCGCCCGAGGTGATCACGACGCCCGTCGCCGGGACGTGTCCGAGGCCGTCTGGCGCGTCCTGGCCGGCCGCGGCTTCGGCGGCCTGACCCTGCGCGCGGTCGCGGCGGAGATGGGCGCGTCCACCGGACTGCTCACGCACTACTTCCCGAACAAGAGGGCCCTCGTCGCCTACGCCCTCGACCTCGCCGACGAGCGCACCGCCGGCCGCCCCCTCCGCGAGGCCCCGCCCGGCCTGGCGTCCCTGCGCGCCGCGCTCCTGGACGTCCTGCCGCTGACCCCCGCCGCGTCGGACATGAACCGGATCTGGGTGAGCTCGTGGGACGTCGCGCTCGCCGACCCCGAACTCGGCGAGCGCCAGCGGCTCCGCTACGAGAACTGGCGCGCGCGGCTCAGACCCCACGTCGCCGCTGCCGTCGAGCTCGGCGAACTGCCCGCGGGGCCCGGCCTGGACGGCACCGTCGCGGCAGCCGCCGCGTTCGCGCACGGCCTGGTCGTCCACGCCCTGTTCGACCCGGACGCCTACCCGCCCGCCCGCCAGGCCGCGATGCTGGACGCCTTCCTGGCGGCACTGGCCGCGGACGCCGGCCTCCCCGCGGCGCCCGGCGCGGAGGGATGATGTCCCGATGACCGAACCGCGCACGCTGCGCTGCCCCCGCCACCTCGGCATGATCCTCGCCGGGGTCGCCATCGCCGCCCTCTTCGGCGTCGTGGCGGTCCAGAAGGCCCTCGACGGCGCGGGCGCCCCGGCATGGGCCGCCGCGACCGCATGCTTCGCCCTCGCGGTCGGAGCCGTCCCCCTGCTGCGGACGCGCATGATCCTCGACGCGGAGGCCCTCACCCTCGTCTCGGGGTACGGCCGCCGCCGGTTCGCGTGGACGGAGATCATCGAGATCACCGCGGATGCCAACCACGGCTTCTGGGTGCTCCAGGTGCGGTCCGAGGAACGCGAGCGCCAGGCCGCCTTCTTCCCCGTCAGGCTGGCGTCGATGCCCGTGGACCAGGGCACCCGCTTCCGGGAGCCGTCCGGCGACACCCCCTACGGCCTCTACCGGCTGCACGCCGAGCTCTGGGAGGAATGGCGGCGCCGCGCCTCGCCCCGAGCGCGGAGCCACGGCGGCCCGGACTCCGCTGGGTCATCCTGGTCCCATGACGATCACGACCCGAGCCCTCGGTGACGACTTCGCGACCCCCATCGACGACCGCTATCTCGAGGACTACACCGCCGGCACGACCTACGAGTACGGCCACGTCACGGTGGACGAGGCGGAGATCATCGAGTTCGCCCGCCGCTTCGACCCGCAGCCCATCCACGTGGACCCGGAGTTCGCCGCCTCCGGCCCGTTCAGGGGCATCATCGCCAGCGGCTGGCACACCGGCTCGATCATGATGCGGCTGTTCGCCGACCACTTCCTGTCCCGGGTCGCCAGCCTCGCCTCCCCCGGCGTGGACGAGCTGCGCTGGCCCGCTCCCGTCCGTCCCGGCGACACCCTGCGCCTGCGCGTCGCCGTCCTGGAGGCCCGCCCGTCGCGTTCCAAGCCGGACCGGGGCGTCGTCAGCACCCGCGCCGAGCTGCTCAACCAGGACGACCAGGTCGTCCTGCACACCCTGCCGGCGAACCTCCTGCGCCGCCGCGCGGCCTGATCACCCCGCGCCCTCCCGCACCGGCCGCGGCGCGGCGGCGGGCGCCGGGACCGCGGGCTCGGGCAGCGTCCGGAACAGCAGCCAGGCCAGCGCGGGCAGCGCGATCAGCGGGGCGAGGGCGACGCGCAGCGACGCGGCGTCGGCGACGGCCCCGAGGACGGGGCTCGCGAGTCCGCCGACGCTGACCGTCAGGCCGAGGGTGACGCCGCCGGCGGTGCCGACGCGCGTGGGCAGGTAGTCCTGCCCGAGGGTGACCTGCAGCGAGAACGGCACGTAGAGACCGGCGGAGGTCAGCGCGACGAACAGGTAGAGCGCCGGGCCGGGCACGAGCACGATGCCCGCGACGGCGACCACGGTCAGCAGGTACGACCAGCGCACGACGGTGACCCGGTCCCAGCGGGCGGCCAGGGAACCGCCCGCCACGGTGCCCACGGCTCCCCCGATGTACAGGACGAACAGCGCCGCCGTGCCCGCCGCCACTCCCCCTCCCGTGCGCTGCCGCGCGTAGAACGAGATGAACGTGCTCAGCCCCACGAACACGATCGACCGGCAGACCACGGCAAGCGACAACTTGATGAAAGAGCGTGCGTCGTCCACACCGGTCGTCGTGCCCGCGCGCGCGCCGGAGGCCGTCCCCTCAAGGGCGCGCAGGACGGGCAGGCACACGACGCTGCCCACGAGCGCCGGGACCACGAGGAACGGCGTACAGCGCAGGCCGCCGGTCGCGACGACCGCCGCGACCAGAAGCGGCGCGAACGCGAACCCGATGTTGCCGCCGACGGAGAACCAGCTCATCGCCGTGTGGCTCCCCTTGCTCGCCTTCCGCGCGACCCGGGCGGACTCGGGATGGTAGGCCGCGACCCCGATCCCGGAGATCGCCACGAAGGCCAGGGTGAGGGCGTAATCGCCGCTGAGGCCGCTCAGAGCGATCCCCGCTCCCCCCAGAAGCGTGCTCAGCGGAAGCAGCCACGGCATCGCCCACCGGTCGGTGAGCGCCCCGAACAGCGGCTGCGCCACCGAGGACAGCAACGACGCGGCGAGCACGACGCCCGAGGCGGCCGCATAGGTGTAGGCGCGCTCGGCCACGAAGAACGGGACGAGCGCCGTCACGGACCCCTGGTAGACGTCCACGCACGCGTGCCCGGCGGACAGCAGGAATACCGACCGCGCGTCCCGCCGACGGGTCGCTTCTCTTGAACTCGATGACACGTCCCTCATGCTCGCGCCGGAGACCGGTGTCGGACTTCCGATAATCTGCCAACCAATGCAGGAAAGCCGCCATCAGCCGGTCGCGCCGACCCGAGCGCGCTCGCTGGCGCCGGGCGCCGCCATCGACGCCCACCGCCACGACGACCACCAGATCGCCTACGCCGGACGGGGCGTGGTCGCGGTCACCACCGGCGCGGGCTCCTGGGTGGCGCCCGCCGACCGCGCCATCTGGATCCCCGCCGGCGCCGTCCACGCCCACCAGGCCCACGGCGAGCTCGAACTGCACCTGGTCGGCCTGCCCGCGGCCGACAACCCGCTCGGGCTGGAGGAGCCGGCGGTGCTCGGGGTCGGTCCCCTGCTGCGCGAACTGATCCTCGCCTACACCCGCGACCCGGACGACGACACCCCGGCCCGGGCCCGGCTGCGCGCGGTCCTGCTGGACCAGCTGCGCGTCTCGTCCCAGCAGCCGCTGCATCTGCCCGCCCCGACCGTCCCGCACCTCAGGGCGCTGTGCGGCATCCTGCACGCCGACCCCGCCGACAACCGCACACTCGCCGAACTGGGCAGGGAGGTCGGCGCGAGCGACCGCACCCTCTCCCGGCTCTTCAGGAGCGACCTCGGGATGACGTTCCCGCAGTGGCGCACCCAACTGCGCCTCTACCACGCCCTGATACTCCTGGCCGAGAACACCCCGGTGACCACCGTGGCCCACCGGTGCGGCTGGTCGTCCGCCAGCAGCTTCATCGACGTCTTCCGCCGTGCCTTCGGCCACACCCCGGGCGCCCACCACCCCGCGTGACCGGCTCCCGGGAGGTCAGCCCTTCAGGAAGTCCAGCAGGTCGGCGTTGAACCTCTCCTTGTCGCCGGGCACGAGCGCGATCCCGTGCGAGGCCCCCTCGTACACCTTCAGGTCGGCGTTCGGAATGATCTCGGCGGCCTTGCGGGCGGTCGCGTCGATCGGGACGATCTGGTCGTCGTCGCCGTGCACGATCAGCGTCGGGATGTCGAACTTGCGCAGATCCTCGTGGAAGTCGGTGAAGCCGAAGGCGTCCACGCACTTCACGCCGGCCTGGAGGCTCTCGTGCATGCCCATGAACCAGAACGCGTCCCGGTTGCCCTGGGTGACCTTGTTGCCCGGCCTGTTCGCGGAGAAGAACGCCTCCGAGGCGTCCTTCCAGTACTGCGAACGCTCGCGCAGGAGGCCGTTCTTGATGTCTTCGAACACCTGCTCGGGCACGCCCTCGGGGTTGTCCTCGCTCTGCAGCATGAGCGGCGTGATCGCCGACAGCAGGACGGCCTTGCGGACCCGCCCGGTGCCGTGGCGCCCGATGTAGCGGGCCAGCTCGCCGCCGCCCATCGAGTGCGCGACCAGCGTGACGTCCCGCAGGTCGAGCCGGTTGATCAGGTCGTTGAGGTCGTCGGCGAAGGTGTCGAAGTCGTAGCCGTCGAACGGCTGGCTGGAGCGCCCGTGCCCCCGGCGGTCATGGGCGATGCCGCGGTAGCCGGCGTCGGCCACCGCCTTCATCTGGTCCTCCCACGCGTCGGCGTTCAGCGGCCAGCCGTGGATGAAGAGCACGGGCCGCCCGCTGCCCCAGTCCTTGTAGAAGATCTCGTTGCCGTCGCGAGTGGTGACGAATGCCATGCCTGAACCCCCGTAGCGTCTCGTGGACAGGTCGGCCGCGACGACCGCGCCCCCAGCGACAGAGCGGCGTCCGGCAACCAGCCGCACCGATACCCCCACGACCGCCCAGAACGCCCAATGACCAGTCGAAGTGTCTTTACCCGCGCCTCCAAGCTCAGCCTTGGGGTGATCGAACGAAACCCATGGATTGACGAGGGTCGTCTTCGGCGCGCAGCCTTTCGAGGGGCCTTCGATGAGGGAGCTGCCGTGACGGTGGAACAGGACGCCGGCCTGAACCGCGAGGCCGAGGCCGCCGGCCTCTTGCGCGCCAAACGCGCCGACGTGATCCAGCACCCCGGCGGCACTCTGCTTGAGCATCTCCAGCGAGTGCGCGCTCAACTGGACGCATGGGGTGCGCGGCCCGCACTTCATCTCGCGGGACTGTGCCACGCCTTCTATGGAACCGACGGTTTCCCCGTCGCGCTCGGGTCCGTTCACCGGCGCGAGGAACTGAGCGAGGTCATCGGCGCCGAAGCCGAGAACCTCGTCTACCTCTACGCCGGCTGCGACCGTGCCCGTACTTACCCGTCGCTGCACCAGCCCGATGGGGCCTTCACCGACCGCTTCACCGGGTCGGTGTCCCGTCCCTCACCGGGGCACCGCCGGGACTTCGCCGAACTCACCGTCGCCAACGAACTGGACGTCATCCGCACGGCCGCCCTGGACGAATCGCAGATCACGGAGCTTCTCGACCTGTTCGCCACCTGGCGATCCCTGCTGAGCGCCCCCGCTTCCCACGCCGTCGAAGAGACCGCGCAGCGCCGGATACCCCCGCCAGCATGATCGCTCGCGGCTCCGCGAGCGGCCGGCGGTTCTCGTTCAGGTGCACAGCTGGGCGGCCAGGGTGGCGTGGGCCCACTCCTCCCAGGCGTCCGGCGCCCAGCCGCGGTCCTGGACGAAGAGCAGGTACAGCTGCGGGCTGAGCAGGCCGAACAGCAGGTCGGCGGCCAACTCGGCGGACACGCCGGGGCGCGCGTCGGGCTTGCCGACCAGCGCTTCGGCCGCGGCGCGCTGCACGGTGTAGCGCGGGTCCGGGCCGTCGGGCCACTGCGCGGCGATCTGCGGGTCGGCGGCGCCGGCGGCCGCGATCATCGACATGATCGGGGCGACCCGGCCGAGGATCTCGCCGGTGCCGCGCACGTGCTCGCGCAGCTGGCCGGCCGCGGTGGGCGCGGCGCACGCGGCGCGGAACCACTCCCGCTCCATGGTGGCGACCGGCTCGGCGTCCCCGGCGATGGACGCGTCCACGACGTCCTTGAACAGCGCGCGCTTGGTGCCGAAGACGAAGTACACCGTCTGGACGGCCACCCCCGCGCGGTCGGCGACCTCCTGGAGGCTCGTCGCCCCGTAGCCCTGCGCGACGAAGAGCTCCCGCGCCGCCTCGATGACCTTCGCCCGGGTGCGGCGCGAGCGCTCGGCCCGCTTGTCCGGCCGCTTGACGGTGTCCATGGCGGGAGTATATCTCTAGAGTCCATCACTAGAGTTCTCCTCTAAATACTTCACTCCCCCAGCGAAGGAGACAGCATGCGCACCGTCGTCAACGTCCAGCAGGCCGAGGCATGGAACGGGTGGGAGGGGGCGGCCTGGGCCGACAACGCCCCGCGGTACGACGCGATGATGGGCGGTTTCAACCAGCCCCTCCTGGACCGGGCCGCGATCGGCGAGGACGACACCGTCCTGGACATCGGGTGCGGCACCGGACAGCTCACCCTGCTGGCCGCGCGCCGGGCGGCCCGGGCGCGGGCGGTCGGCGTCGACATCTCCGGCCCCATGCTGACCCGCGCCCGCGCCGACGCGGCGGAACAGGGCATCGCCAACGTGCGGTTCGAGCAAGCCGACGCGGAGGCCCACCCCTTCGCCGAGGAGGGCTTCGACGTCGTCGTCAGCCGCGGCGGCGTCATGTTCTTCGCCGATCCCGCCGCCGCGTTCGCCAACATCGCCCGCGCGCTGCGGCCCGGCGGCCGGATGGTCTTCATCGTCCCGCAGGCCGGCGGCCCCGACAGCGAGTACGCCAAGGCCACCGCCGCTCTCGCGCCGCTGATGCGCCGCCCCTCGCCCGCGGCCCGCGGCATGGGATCCCTGTCCGACCCCGACCGCATCCGCCAGGTACTGGACCAGGCGGGACTGACGGACGTGGACACGAGTCCCGTCCGGGCGCCGATGGACTACGGCCGCGACACCGGCGACGCCGCGGACTTCATCCTCAGCCAGGGCCCGGTCCGCTACAACCTCCAGGACGTGGGCCAGACCGCCGTCACCCGCGTCCGCCAGGAGCTCCAGGCAGCGCTCGCGGCCTACGAGACTCCGGACGGCGTCCACATCCGCGGCTCCGTATGGCTGGTGAGCGCCACCCGTCCCTGACTTCGATCGCGGCCTGGTCAGCCTTCCGGATAGAAGAGGAAGAGAGTGCAGCCGGTCGACGTCTGCGGGACGTGGGAAGAGCCCGCGGGGGCATGGATGAACGAGCCGGCCGGGTAGTCCCGGTCGCCGTCGTTGAAGGTTCCGGAGACCACGAAGACCTCCTCAGGGCCCGGTTCGTGGACGTCGACCCCCTCCCAGCACGTGTTCGGATCCATCTGCAGGACGAAGGCCTTCGCACCGTCGTCCCCCTGCCACAGCGGCCGCAGCCGGATGCCCGGGAAGAGTTCACGGACCGGGGCGTCCCGAACGCTGGACCACACATAGCCGGGCACGCTCTGTTCTGTCGTCATGGGACCAGCCTGGCGACCGGCGCCGCATCCGGCCGAGTGTCAGGAAAGACATCTTGCGGTACTTTCATGCCATGCATCGCGTGGCGGCGCTCGTACGTCCACCCCAGTCGACCTTCGAACTCGGCTGCGCGGCCCAGATGTTCGGCATCGAGCGCGCCGGGCTCCCGGTCCGCTACACCTTCGGCGTGTGCACGGAACACCCCGGCCCCGTCGCCACGCTGGCCGGGTTCGACATGCTCGTGACCGACGGGCTGGACGCGCTCGACGCGGCCGACACCGTGATCGTCCCGGGTTGGCTGCCCGCCGGCGGGCCGCCGTCCCCCGCGGTCGTCCAAGCCCTGCGCCGCGCGCACTCCCGCGGCACGCGGGTGGTCAGCATCTGCTCCGGCGCCTTCGCCCTGGCCCACGCCGGCCTCCTGGACGGACGGAAGGCGACCACCCACTGGGCCCTGGCCGACGAGTTCGCCGCCAGCTTCCCCCATGTCCAGGTCGACCCGGACGTGCTGTACGTCGACCACGGCGACGTCGCCACCAGCGCCGGAGCCGGAGCCGGAATCGACCTGTGCATGCATCTGATCCGCACCGACCAGGGCGCCCGGTACGCCGCCCACGTCGCGAGGACCATGGTGATGCCGCCCCACCGCGAGGGCGGCCAACTCCAGTATTCGGCACCGCCACGCCCCACGCAGATCGACGGCACGCTGGCCCCCTTGCTGGACTGGATCGCCGAGCGGCTCAGCGAACCCCTGACCATCGAGACCATGGCCGCGCACGCGGGCGTCTCCACGCGCACCCTCGCCCGCAGGTTCGCCGAGCAACTCGGCACCAGCCCGGGGCACTGGCTGCTCGCCCAGCGCATCGCCGCGGCCCAGGACCTGCTGGAGTCCTCCGACCTCCCCTTGGACGCCATCGCCCGTCGCGTCGGCCTCTCCTCGGCCACCAACCTGCGCAGGCGCTTCCTCAACGCCCTGGGCACGACACCAGGCGCCTACCGCCGCACCTTCCGCACCCAAGCGGATTCCGCAGGCGTCCTGGCGTCGCCCAGCACCCGGCCGCCGGAGAGCTAGGCGTCGTCGGATTGAGGAAGGCTCTCCTTGGCCTTCTCGTAGTCGCCGCTCGGAGCCTCGTCGTCCAGGCGGTAGACGAGGTGGACCACGCCAGTTTCGAAGGTCGTGGAGGAGACGAGCTTCAGCGGCAGCGGCGCGTCGGCGTCCTCGAACAGCCGCATTCCCTTGCGCACGGCGATCGGGTGGACCAGCAGGTGCAGCTCGTCGAGCAGACCCGCTTCCAGAAGCGCGCGGACGACCGAGACCGAACCGCTCATCGCGATGTCCGACGTGCCCGGTTCCTTCTTCAACGCGGTCACGGCCTCGACGAGGTCGCCCCGGAGCAGTTCGGAGTTGCGCCAGGTGAAGTCGAGGTCCTGGCCGGACACCACGATCTTGCGGGCGTCTCCGAGCTTCCGGGCGAAGTCGGCGTCCTCACCGCCGGCCTTCTCCCGGTCCGGCCACGCGCCCGCGAAGCTGTCGTAGGTCCTGCGGCCGAGCAGGAGGGTGTCGGCCGACCCCATCTGGGCGTCGACGGCCTGGCCCATCTCCTCGTTGAAGTACGGGAAATGCCAGTCCTGCGGGTCTTCGACGACTCCGTCGAGCGAGATGAACAACCCTGCGGTGATCTTCCGCATCCTGCGACTCCTTCGACAGCCTGGTGGACATGGTGCTCATAGAGTTCGACCACCGCCACCCCCGAAACTCATCGGTTCCGGCCGCGTCCGGCCGCACGCGCTGCTGCCCTGCCGCGATCACCGTCACCTGAGCGAACGGCTGAAGAGCCGGACATCCTCCACCAGAAGCTCCGGCACCTCCATGGCCGCGAAATGGCCGCCCCGGCCGTACTCCGACCAGTGCTCGATCGCACCGTCCGGGTCCATGAGGGAACGGATGGCGGTGTCCGCGGCGAAGACCGCGACCCCCACCGGCACATCCGACTTCGGGGCGGGTCCGCTCTGCTGCGCCGCGAAGGCCTTCCAGGCCTGCATGCCCTCGTAGACGGCGTGCGCTGAGGACGCACCGGAGCCCGTGAACCAGTAGAGGCTCACGTTGGCGAGAAGCTGGTCCCGGTCAACCGCCGCATCGGGGAGGTCGATCGCCGGGTCCGTCCACTCGTGCACCTTCTCCACGATCCAGGCCAGCTGGCCGACCGGCGAATCGTTCAGGGAGTACGCCAGCGTCTGCGGACGAGTCGACTGCAAGGCCAGGTAACCGGTCCCCTCCTCCCTGAACTCGTTGAACTTCCGTGCCCGGGCCTGGTCGGCTCCGGAGAACCGATCCGGCTCAAGGGCGGGCCCGAACGGCGGGGCCGCGCCCGTCCCGGACAGGTGGACGCCGGCGACCTGCCCCGGAGCGACCATCGGGAGCATCCCCGCCACCCCCGAACCGACGTCCGTTCCCTGCGCGACGTACCGCTCGTATCCGAGGCGGCGCATCAGTTCCGCCCACATCCGCGCGACGGCGAAGAGGTTGAAGCCCGCCTCGCCGATCGGGTTGGAGAATCCGTAGCCCGGCAGCGAGGGCAGGACGACATGGAAGGCATCGCCGGGATCGCCGCCATGGGAGCGGGGATCGGTCAACGGCCCGACGACCTTCATGAACTCGACCGGCGAACTGGGCCAGCCGTGCGTGAGGACGATCGGCAGCGCGCCCGGCTCCGGCGACCGCGCGTGGAAGAAGTGAATCGTCTGGCCGTCGATCTCGGTCTCGAACTGCGGGATCTCGTTCAGCGCCGCCTCCTCCGCCCGCCAGTCGAACCCGGCGGCCCAGTACCCGGCGAGCTCTTTCAGGTATCCGGCCGGCACGCCACGGCTCCAGTCGTCCACCCCCGCGGTCGCCGGCCAGCGCGTCGCGGAGACTCGGGCTCGCAGATCCTCGATCTCGGCCGCCGTGCTGCCGCCGCTGCTGTTCGACGACGACGAGGCGGTCGCCGTGGCGATCGGGCTCCGGACGGCGGCGGCCGGCGCGGTCTCCGGCATCGAGGAGAGTTCGGTCCGCGCGCTCGCCAAGCAGGAGCGCCTCCTGCCGTCGCGGCTGCGCCGCCGAGTCGGCGCGCTCGCTTCGGCGACGGTCGCGCTGCCCGGCTCGCAGCCGCCGGTGGACGCGGCCGTCCTGACCGCGATCGCCGCCGCCTGCCGGGACCACGAGCGCCTGCGCTTCGACTACCGCACGCACGGCGGCGCGACCGGGCCCCGCGTGACCGAACCGCACCGCCTGGTCGCCTCCGGCCGCCGCTGGTACCTCCTCGCCTGGGACCTGGAGCGGGACGACTGGCGCACCTTCCGCGTCGACCGCATCGTGCCGCGCCCGCCCGCCGGCCCCCGGTTCACGCCTCGGGACATGCCGGACGAGGACGTCACGACCCGCATCACAGCCGGCCTCGCCCAGGCGACGTGGGCCTACAGAGCCCGGGTCGTGGTGAACGCCCCGGCCGCCGAGATCGCGGCACGGCTGCCCGCCGGCCTCACGGTCGAACCCGCCGGAGACGACACCTGCGTCGTGGAGGCCGGCTCCGACGACCCGTCCATGCTCACCGTCTACCTCGGCATGCTGGGCGCCGACTTCCGGATCGACGAGACCGCGAACCCCGAACTCGCCGACCACCTGCGCGCCCTCGCCGCCCGCTACACCCGCGCCACCGGCCCCGCCCCTGACCTCCGGAACGCCTCAGTGTCAGCACAGGGTGATACCAATGCTCCGCATGGATGTTGATCGTGCTCACCCCGCCGACCTGGAGGCGCTGCGCGCGGCCTTCGACATCGACTCGTGCGAACCGCCTCTGGGCTGGGAAGCGGTGCGCGCCTTCGAGGCCGAGCACGAGATCGTGCTGCCCGAGCCGTACCGGACGTTCGTCGCGGAGATCTGCGACGGATCCAGTTCGGGGCCGCCCGACTACGGGCTCGTGCCGCTGGCCGACATGCCCGCCGACTGGGGAACCGGCCGCCCCGAGCGTCTGCTGTCCCGGCCCTTCCCGCTGACCGGGCCGTGGCTGTGGGAGGAAGATGACGACCTGGAGTCGCAGGAGGATTTCGACGCGGCCCTGGAACCGGTCTTCGACCACGGCTCGATCGTCCTGGGCACGGACGGCTGCGGCATGTACTGGCACCTCGTCGTCACCGGGCCCCACCGCGGGCATGTCTGGAACGTCACCGACGTAGGCGCCCTGCCCTTCGGCGCCGAGTTCGGCTTCACCACCGGAAGCCCCGGATTCGCCGGATGGGTCGAGCACTGGGCCGCCCACAAGCCCTGGTTCGACCTGTAGGCACTCGGAGACTCCCCCGCCCCCGCCGGAGGCGGGGGGTCAGAGTTTCTCGATGGTGGCGAAGCGAAGGACCAGGGTGCGGACGCCGTAATCGCCGCCGAAGTCAACGCTGGCCTTTTCGCCCTTGTCGTAGACGGAGACGACGGTGCCCAGTCCGAAGGCATCGTGGGTGACCTTGTCGCCTGGCGACAAGGACGGCACCGCACGGTTTCCCGGTGAGCGGGTTCCCGGGCGTTCCGCCATTCGCGACATGGCGGAGCCGGACGTGGAGGACGCCTCGCGTTCCCATTCGACGAGGGATTTCGGGACCTCGCCGAGGAAGCGGGACGGCGGGTTGACCTGCGGCGCTCCCCACGAGCTGCGCATCGTGGCCCGGGAGACGTAGAGGCGCTGCCGGGCGCGGGTGATGCCGACGTAGGCGAGGCGGCGTTCCTCTTCGAGTTCCTTGGGGTTGCTCATGGCGCGCAGGTGCGGGAAGACCCCGTCCTCCATGCCGGTGAGGAAGACGACCGGGAATTCGAGGCCCTTCGCGGTGTGCAGCGTCATCAGGGTGACGACGCCGTGCTCGCTTTCTTCGGGCTGCTCTCCCGGCGGCACGGGCCCGCCCTTCGCGCCTCCGGGAATGGAGTCGGCGTCGGCGACGAGGGCGACCTGCTCCAGGAATTCGGGAAGGCGGCCCTCGGCGGACTCCCCGTCGAGGCGCTCTTCGAACTCGCGGGCGACGGCTTCGAGTTCCTGGAGGTTCTCGATGCGGGTCTCGTCCTGCGGGTCCTTGGACGCCTGGAGCTCGGCCAGGTAGCCGCTGGCCTTCAGCACCTCGGCGATCAGGTCGGCGGGGGCGAGCGACTCGGCGGCGGCGCGCAGCTCGTCCAGCAGGGAGACGAACTCGCGGACGGCGTTGAGCGAGCGGGTCGCCATGCCGGGGACGTCCTCGGGCGTCCGGAGGGCCTGCCAGAACGAGATGCGCTCGCGGGACGCGTACGCCTCGACGCAGGCCTCGGCGCGGTCGCCGATGCCCCGCTTGGGGACGTTCAGGATGCGGCGCAGGGAGACGGTGTCCTCGGGGTTGGCGAGGCAGCGCAGGTAGGCCAGCGCGTCGCGGATCTCCTTGCGCTCGTAGAACCGGACACCGCCGACGACCTTGTAGGGCAGCCCGACCCGGATGAAGACCTCTTCGAAGACACGGGACTGCGCGTTGGTGCGGTAGAAGATGGCGACGTCGCCGGGACGGGCCTCGCCGTCGTCGGTGAGCCGGTCGACCTCGCGGGCGACGAACGCGGCCTCGTCGTGCTCGTTGTCGGCCACATAACCGATGATCTTGTGGCCCTCGCCCTGGTCGGACCAGAGCTTCTTGGGCTTGCGGTCGGCGTTGCGCTCGATGACGGCGTTGGCGGCGGACAGGATCGTCTGCGTGGAGCGGTAGTTCTGCTCCAGCAGGATCGTGGTGGCGTCGGTGTAGTCGCGCTCGAATTCGAGGATGTTGCGGATGGTCGCGCCGCGGAAGGCGTAGATCGACTGGTCGGCGTCGCCGACGACGCACAGCTCGGCGGCGCCGACGCCCTCCACCGGCGCGGTCAGCTCGCGGACGAGCTCGTACTGCGCGTGGTTGGTGTCCTGGTACTCGTCCACCAGGACGTGCCGGAAGCGGCGCCGGTAGTGCTCGGCGGCCTCCGGGAACACCTGCAGCAGGTTGACCGTCATCATGATCAGGTCGTCGAAGTCCATGGCGCCGGCCTGCTGGAGCCGCGCCTGGTACATCTCGTAGGCCTCGGCGAGCGTCTGCTCCATGTGCGTGGACGCCCGCGCCTTGAACGTCTCGTAGTCGATCAGCTCGTTCTTCAGGTTGGAGACCTGGGCGCTGAACGACTTCGGCGGGTAGCGCTTGGGATCGAGGTCGAGCTCGCGGCAGACGAGCGCCATCAGCCGGTTCGCGTCGGCCTGGTCGTAGATCGAGAAGCTCGTGGGGAAGCCGAGGCGCTTGGCCTCGCGGCGCAGGATCCGGACGCACGCGGAGTGGAACGTCATCACCCACATGGCCCGCGAGCGCGGCCCGACGAGGGCGTCGACCCGCTCCTTCATCTCGGCGGCGGCCTTGTTGGTGAAGGTGATCGCCAGGATCTGGCCGGGGTGCACCTCCCGCTCGCCGAGCAGGTGGGCGATGCGGTGGGTGAGCACCCGGGTCTTGCCCGAGCCTGCGCCGGCGACGATCAGCAGGGGGCTGCCGGAGTGCACGACGGCGGCGCGCTGCTGCGGGTTGAGGCCGTCCAGCAGGGGGTGAGCTTCGGTCTTCGACATCATGTGCGAGTCTACGGCGCTGCGCGGACGTTTTCGGCGCGTCCGCCGAGCCGGGGTGTCCGGCCCGGCCGTACCTCCTCCGAGCTTGATCAGGGCCCGGAGGCAGCATGTGGACAGATGGCGTGCCTTTTGGACACGGTGGGTTGACTCGATCTCACGTTCCGGCCGACGTTGGAGACGGGGCGGATACCGATCGGGCCAGGCCCGTACTCGGAGTGCAAGGCCTTTATTTGCATCCCCGCATGTCCGCGCACAGCGGCGCAGAGTCATCAGGGACTCGCGCACTGTCACAGGGGAGGTGGCTTCGATGACCCACCAGCAAGAACTCCAGACGCAACTGGACGCCGAGATCGTCGTACCCGCGCAGTGGACGGGACGGGCGTCCCAGGCGGCGGCGCCGCCGCTTCCGAGCCCCGTTCCGCGGCCGGTGCCCGTTCCGGTGCCGGCGCAGCCCGGCCACAGGTTCCTGATCTACAAGCAGGATCCGTCGGTCACCGAGCTGGGCGCGCGGCTGACCTACATCCCGACCGTGGTGCTGAACGGCCCCATGGACGTGCGCGTCCAGACAGAGTTGCCGGGGGTCACCCCGATCGCCCGCAACATCGACGGCGACTTCGTGTTCACCCCGGGAACCCCGCAGTTCGACTGCGCGCACACGTTCGCGGTCGTCCGGGAGACGATCGCCATGTACGAGCGCCACAACGGCGGGGTCCCGATCCCGTTCGCGTGGAACGTCGGGGGCAACACCGAGCGCATCACCGTCTTCCCGCACGCCGCCGAGGGCGCGAACGCGTTCTACACGCGGACGGCCAAGGCGTTGAAGTTCCTTTTCTTCACACCGAAGGGACAGCCTCCGCAGAACGTGCTCTACACGTGCCAGTCCCTCGACATCGTCGCGCACGAGACGGGCCACGCGATCCTGGACGGCCTCAAGCCCGGCTGGCTGTCGGCGGACGCACCGCCGCAGACCGGCGGGCTGCACGAGTCGTTCGGCGACATCACGGCGATCTTCCTGGCCCTGGCGCAGCCGGACCAGGCGGACGCGCTCGTCGCGCTCACCAAGGCGAACCTGCACGACAGGTCGTTCCTGGCGGAGCTGGCCGAGCAGTTCGGCAAGGCGCTCGGCATGCCGTCCGGGCTCCGCAACGCCGACAACGACCTCAAGCTCAGCGAGGTCGGCAACGAGGTGCACGCGATCTCGCAGGTGTTCACCGGCGCGATCTACGACATCCTCGCCGACATCTACACCTTCGAGCTGAGCCGGCAGCAGCGCACGAAGGACCCGACCATCGTGCTGATCGAGACCGCGTCCGCGCTGTGCAAGCTCGTGTTCGACGCGATCGTCGCGTCCCCCGCGACCGGCGCCCGGTTCGTGGACGTGGCGAACAAGATGCTCCAGGCCTCGGCGACCCGCGGCGACCCGGCCGTCTACCGGACGTTCATCCGCAACCGGTTCGCCGTCCGGGAGATCACGACGGCGGCGACGCCGCTGCGCGACCTGATGAGCGGGCAGATGGCGATGACCGATGCCGCGTACACCGGAGACGGCCAGGACGTCACCGAGGTCGAGCCGCACGACGAGAACTCGGCGAGCCTGCTGGCCGCCCAGGACAGGTCGCGCTGCTGCGGCACCATGCAGATGCCCGAGTACCGGCTCGTCCCTGAGGAGAAGCTGGCCCAGGGCGGTTCGCTGGAGAACGACGACATCCTCCGGAGCCAGCTGGACGAGCTGCGCAGCACGTTCGGCTAGCGGCACCGGCCAGGCGGTCGCCCGATGGCGCTGTTCGGGAGGTAGCGACCCGCGCCGAGCGGGTAGCGAGCAGAGAGCAGGCCAGTCGGCGGGGAGGTTCGCGGGATGCGTGTGACGATCGAGAGCACCGGCGGTTTCACCGGCCAGAGCGCCGTCGTCGCGCAGTACGACACCGCGACCCTCCCCGCCGGACAGGCCGGCCGCGTCCGCGATGCCGTGGACGCGCTGGCCGCCGCGCACGCCCGCGGCGAGCCCGGCGAGATCGGCGCCGACCTCCCCGCGTACCGGATCACGGTGTCCGGGGACGGAGCCGAGGAGTACGGGGCGGAGGGGGAGCCGCGCGTCTACGAGGTGCGGGGCGACCCGACCGCCGGGGTCGCCTCCGTCCTCGGCACCCTCCTCGAAGGCCCCGACGCCACCCCCTGACCCCGAAGACGTGCCGCGCCTCGAACGCGCGGGCCTCGGGCGCCAGCAGGACGGGCTCGTTCAACGCCATCTGCTCGTCAACGCCTTCGGTCCCCGCCTCA